>CANQLK010000101.1 GCA_947624665.1 Candidatus Gastranaerophilales bacterium | reverse complement strand
TTAACTTTAGATGAAGAATATAGACTTTATAATGCAGTATCTAAAACATATCAATATTTAAAAGATATTATAACGTGCGCATTACAGACAGGCATGAGAAAAGGGGAAATATTAAACCTTAAATGGTCTAATATAGATATGGAATATCGTTTTATTGAATTGTTAGAAACAAAAAGCGGCAGGTCAAGACGCATTCCAATATCAGAGAGTTTATATAAAATCTTTAACAGCCTACCCGTAACAAGTGAATATGTTTTTGTTAATCCCGAAACAAATAAACCATATACCGACTTGAAAAAGAGTTTTAGAACAGTCTTAAAAGAAGCGGGAATAAAAGAGTTTAGATTTCACGATTTAAGACATACTTTTGCAACTAGGTTAGCAGAATGTAATGTTGATTTAATAGTTATTAAAGAACTGTTAGGACATAGCAAAATTGATACTACAATGAGATATGCTCATGCAGTCCCACAAAGAAAAGTAGAAGCTATAACAATATTAAATGCATATAGAGAACAAAGAGAAGTTATAAAAAATGGATACAGAATGGATACGGAAAAAATGGTTATATAATATAATAAAATTGTTAATAGCTATAATGTTTATCATTATTGAATAAAAGTGGTGGGCAGTACAGGACTTGAACCTGCGACCTCCACAATGTCAATGAATTTTTCATATAAAGTTTACACTTTACCTCTCCTCCCTCCCTTTCTATGGTCTACTTTTGTTTTAAATTTCGAACCTGTTGCATTATTAAAATTATTATTATATAATCAGTTTGTTTAGTTTAGGTTTACTACAAAAATGGAGAAAAAAAATGAAAAAGATTTTAGCTATGTTTGCCGTATTTTTCATGATGATCGCATTTAATGCTGCAAATGCTGCAGAATATAGCGATGTTCCGGGAAATTATTGGGCAAATAAAGAAATTACGGCTGTTGTTGAAGACAGCATTCTTCCATTGGTCGCAAAAGATACTTTTGCCCCACTTCAAGATGTTTCCAGATCTGATTTCAACTCTGCTCTTTTGAGAACTTTAGGTCATGGTAAAGGACTTATTTCAGGTGCAAATCCGTTCTCTGATGTCGTTTCCTCAAGAGCTGATTATGGTGATATCCTTTTATCATCTAAATTAGGTCTTATCTATGGCTACAATGACGGTACTTTTAAACCGGACAGAATTATGACTAAAGCTGAAGCCGCTTCCGTTATCAGCCATATTACTAAAGATTATAAAGGTAATGTTAAAGTTTTAAACGAATTTAAAGATGGCGATCAAGTTCCCGCTTGGGCTTCCGCTCAATTCGCTAAAACTATCGATTTGGGTATCTATGTTAACTACCCCGAACTTGATGAATTATTACCTAACAAAAATTTAAACAGAGCTGAAGCTGCTGTTCTTCTCTACAGATTAAAACAAAGAATCGCTGACGTTAAAACTCAATATGTTAGCAAAGAACAACTTCTCGCTACCGAACACTTAAATGAAACTAAAAAAGCTGAAGTTGATGAAGTTCAAGTTACTAATATGAGAAAAATCGTTTTAGCTAAAAATATTATCAGAGGTTACTTCCAAACTTACTTCACTTCTAAAGATGCTCAAGTAGGTGATGAAGTTATCTTCACTGCTAAAAAAGATATTGTTACAGAAGAAGGTACTCTTGTAATTCCTGCTGACACTACTATGAAAGCTCATATTACAAGTATTGAAGAAAAGAAATGGTGGAACAAAAACGATAAAGTTACCGTTGAATTTGAATCTTTAACTTTACCTAACGGTGTTGTTGTTCCTTTCTGTGCTGAAGTTATTAATCACAGTGGTGTATTAACAGAAAACAGATGGGCTAAACCTCTTGGCTATACAGTAGGCGGTGCTGTTGTCGGCGGTGGTGCCGGTGTTGGTGTCGCTTCATTTACAGGTCATCATCACTATGGTAACGGTGTTGCCGTTGGTGTTCCTGTTGGCGCAGGTTTAGGTCTTTTAACCGGTCTTACTACTCCCGGTAGAAACTATAAAGCTAACGACGGCGACTATGTTTGGTTAGAATTAACTCAAGATTTATCTATTCCTAACAACTAGTTCGTTGTTTTGTTGATAAACTTTTTTTGGGGCTTTGGTTTTATCAAAGCCCCATTTTTTATTATATATACTCTCCTCCTTTTACTCTCTCTCCCTCTATCCTTTTTCCTATTTCCCTTTCACTCAAATCCTTTGATTACAAATTTGCATAAATATTAAATCTGCCTAATTTTTTAATTTAATGTAAAATATTATCTTGGGGATTTAATAAAATGAAAATTTATAAATACTCATATCGAAAAATTGTATAATCAATCAAACCAAACCGAGTGAGCATTTATGCGCTTATTAAAATTTCAAAATCAAATGGAGCTTTATGTTTTATAAAAATTTAAATTTGAATGACGATAAAATATATTTGTCACTGACCAAAACTTATGATGCTGACCCTATAAAAAAGCGAGTTTGCGCATATTCTTTTGATATTTGTTTATCTGATGGAACAAAGGTTGGTTATTGTAATCTGAGAATTGATAATTCGGAACTTACTAAATATTGCGGAAATATCGGCTATGGTATTGATTCAAAATATAGAGGCAATAAATATTCTTTTTATGCTTCAAAACTACTGCTAATATTGGCTAAAAAACACAATCTGAATTATGTTTTAATAAGCTGTGAACCTCACAATATTGCTTCTAATAGAATTTGCCGACTGCTCAATGCTGATTTTATCGAAACTGTCGATATCCCCAACGATAATGAAATGTATTTGGACGGAATAAAAAAAATCAATATTTATAAAATAAATCTTTAAGTAATAAAAAAAAATATTCATTTCTTTTTCCGTATCATGAAATTTTAATGTCAATTTACTTGAAATCTGATTTTGTTCCTGATATTATTTGTCTTATAATGTAAACTGTATAAAAGGTGGTGAATACGAATGCCGGAAGTTAGAGTTGGCGATAATGAAAATATCGAAAGTGCTTTAAAAAGATTTAAGAAAAAAATCCAAAAAGCAGGCATACTTTCAGAAATAAAACGCCGTGAACGTTACGAAAAACCAAGCATTAAAAAGAAACGTAAATCTGAAGCAGCTCGTAAAAGAAGAGTTTAAAATATAGTTAGGAGAGTATTTATTTTACTCTCCTTTTTTAAGGCTGTTTTGTAAATATTTTTTTAATACTTACTTTCATATTATTAAAAATATTTGATATATTGATTTTTTTACCGCCTTTTATCAGTACAATGGGTGTTGCGATTAGTGCTATTGCTTTTAGTATATTTCCCAAGTTCCTTTGGATAAAATTCTTTTTCACATATTCTAATGGATTACTGTCTTGCATTTTGCTCAGAGTTATATTTGCTTCCTGTTTTCGGGGTGTTGATTTTACTAATGTATCTTTTCTTAAATTCTCCAAAACAGAATCGCCAAAGTATTTTTTTTCGTAATATTCGGCATTGGCTCTGTCTGTTATATTATCACATACGTTTTGAGAGGTTATATAGGAATATTTACCCGATGCTGCATCCATATTTTTTCCCTTTTTATATTTATAAAAAATTTTTATGAGAAAAAATTGACTGATTTTAATTATCAATTATCTTTTTTCCCGTGATTCACGGTGAATTGAAGAAAATTTCCTATTAAGTTTTCGTTCCATACCTGTATATTATCGGGAACATTTAATACACAAGGTGTAAAATTCCATATATATTCTATTCCTGATTTTATCAGAAAATTTGTTACCTCCTGAGCGTGTGCTTTTGGTACTGTTAAAATAGCAATCTTAACATCCGTTTTTTTCATAATTTTGCCAAAATCTTTGATAGAAAAAATATCTTTATCATTTATTTTCTGACCTATTTTTTCTGGACTATTGTCAAATAATGCATTGATTTTAAATCCGTATGCCTCAAAATTATCGTACTTTGCTAATGCCATACCAAGATTGCCGGCTCCAATTATAAACGCTGTTTTTAGCTTCTCAAATTTTAATGTTTCTTCTATCAGCGCTTTTAACTCCGACGTCTTATATCCTACTTTGCATTTTCCTTTATACCCCAACAGTGCTATATCTTTTCTTACAGTGGTATTATCTATATGCAGCAATTCTGCTATATTCGTACTGGAAATATTCTCTATTTCTCTTTCCATATAATCGCTTAATATGCTGTGATATAGCGTTAATCTGTTAATAACTTTGTTTGTAAGTATTTTTTCCATATTACTAACCTTATAAATAAAAAAAGAGGAACAAACTGTTCCTCTTTTTTCTTTATCTGCTATACGATACCGTTGTAAGCATCAAGATATATTTTCTTGATTTCTTCCATTAAAGGATATGCCGGATTTGCACCTGTGCATTGGTCGTCATAAGCCAGTTCTACCAATTCATCCAAATTCTGCATAAAGATTTTTTCATCAACACCAAAATCTTTTATTGAATTCGGTAAATTTACGGCTTTCATTAATTTATCAACAGCTTTTATTAATAATTCAACTTTTTCATCGTCGTTCTTTCCGCCAAGTCCGAGTTCATCAGCTATTTGTCCGTATTTAGCTTTTGCATTCGGGAATTTATATTGCGGGAATATAGCCTGTTTTCTTGGTGCATCCGATGCATTGAATTTAATTATCTGTCTGAACAATAATGCGTTTGCAACTCCGTGAGGAACGTGGTACATTGCACCCAGTTTGTGTGCCATCGAATGGCATAATCCTAAGAATGAGTTTGCGAATGCCATACCTGCTATTGTTGCGGCATAATGCATTTTCTCTCTTGCCATCGGATCATTTGAGCCCTCGTTATATGAACGTTCCAGATATCTGAATACCAGTTTTGTTGCTTCCAATGCATTTGAATTCGTAAAGTTTGTTGCCATTGATGAAACATAAGCTTCAAATGAATGTACAAGTGCATCGATACCTGAAGCTGCCGTTAATCCTTTTGGCATTCCATCTACAAAGTTTGGATCTATTATTGACATATTAGGTGTTAATGCATAGTCTGCTATCGCATATTTAACGTGAGTTTCATCGTCCGTAATAATAGCAAACGGTGTTACTTCCGAACCTGTTCCTGATGTCGTTGGTATTGCTACCATCGTAGCTTTTTTGCCTAAGTCAGGTATACTGCATATTCTTTTTCTGATATCCATAAATCTCATAGAAATATCTGCAAAATTAATATCAGGTTGTTCGTACATTAACCACATAATTTTTGCAGCATCCATCGGAGAACCTCCGCCTAATGAAATGATTACGTCAGGTTCAAACGGTCTTAATGATGCCATTGCTTGATTAATTGTTGACAATGTAGGATCAGGTTTTACGTCAAAAAATACTTCATGTTCTATTCCGATTTCGTCCAATACTTTTGTTATTGAATCTACTGCGCCTGAGTTGAATAAAAACTTATCTGTTACTATATATGCACGTTTTTTTCCTGCTAATTCACGAAGAGCAAGGTCTGTAGCTCCTCTTTTAAAATATATTTTAGAAGGAACCTTAAACCATAACATATTCTCTCTCCTTTCAGCAACGGTTTTATAGTTTAATAAGTTTTCAACTCCGATATTGCCGGAAACTGCATTGCCGCCCCAAGAACCGCAGCCTAATGAAAGTGACGGCTCAAGTTTGAAGTTATATAAATCACCTATACCGCCTTGGGATGAAGGTTGATTTATTAATACTCTACAGGTCGGCATTTTCTCTGCATAAGCATTTATTCTTTCTTTCTTTCTTTCATCCGTATATAATACCGATGTATGACCTGCTCCGCCTTTATATACAAGCTCGTATGCCATATTTGCAGCTTCTTCGAAATTCTTTGCTTTATACATTGTTAATATCGGTGATAATTTCTCTCTTGAAAAAGGATCATCCCAATCTACTTTAGGTCTTTCACATAACAATATTTTCGCATTCTGCGGTATCTTAAATCCTGCAAGTTCTGCTATCTTATATGCCGGTTGTCCTACTATATCAGGATGTGCCGTTCCTCTCTTCGGATCAATAAACGGCAAGTCTGTCATTTTCTTTTGTTCTGCTTTGTTTACCAAATATGCACCTCGGTATATAAATTCTTTCTTTACTTCTTCATATACGTCTTCAACTACTACAACGGATTGCTCTGATGCACATATCATTCCGTTATCGAATGTCTTTGACATTAATATTGATGATACTGCCATCTTTATGTCGGCTGTTTCATCTATAACAGCAGAGGTATTACCCGGACCTACACCAAGTGCGGGATTGCCTGATGAATATGCTGCTTTTACCATGCCGGGACCGCC
>CANQLK010000100.1 GCA_947624665.1 Candidatus Gastranaerophilales bacterium | reverse complement strand
TAAAGCAATTTCAAGACAGCGAAATTGCGGACGGACGAAGTCCGGAAAGCGAGGTCGGAAGCGAGTACAAGGCGGCAGCCGAATGAGCGACAAGACCGAGCATAAAGCAATTTCAAGACAGCAAGCGAAATGTTGCGACACTAGATTAAATAATTTTTAAAAGCCGTCTGTATTCGTTTGCCAATGCTTCATGGTTCTTGGGATACTCTATAAAATCCCAGCAGAAAACAGTGTCAGAACTTTGTTCATCACGGGCAAATCTGCTTGAGGGAGGAAGCTTGTTTGCTTCTTCATATTCTTTGTATATTTTTTTAAACGAACCTATATTTGCTCCTGATTTATATACATCAATAAGGTACGGTGTAAGTTCATTCGTGCCTCTTGATAATAATGATTGTATATAATCCCACTTTACGCTTGAGGTTCTGGCTTTTATTCCTATTTGCGCAAAATTCTTTTTTATATATTCGATTTTCTTTTCAAGTGTCTTATTATCTTCCCTTGTCGCAAATTGAAACGGAGTGTGCGCTTTGGGGATAAATGTTGAAAAACTCGGTATTATGTTGAATTGTTTATATTTTTGTTTAATTATTTTACATAAATTGATAAATGCATCTAAATCCTCGTAGGTTTCGGTTGGAAGTCCTAATATTCCGTACATTTTCAACCCCGTAAATCCGAATTTAACCATTTTATCAATAAGATTTAAAATCTCTTTATCCGAAAGATTTTTGTTAATAACATTTCTCAATCTTTCACTTCCCGCTTCAACGGCAATTGTAGCTGTTTTTTGTCCACATTTATGAAGCATTTCAAGCGTTTTATCCGATACATAGTCTGCTCTTAAAGATGATACGGTTACTTCCAAATTGTATCCCGCATCAACTTTATCCGTTATGTATTGACATATATCGTCAATCTTTGGATGTGAGCATATTAATGCGCCTAATAATGCTATTTTATTTGTATATTTTAATGCCGAATCAATTTTGTTTTTTATATCTTCAAAATCGTAAAATCTTACGGGGCTGTTGATATGCGAGGTCAGACAAAATGCGCAGTTCTTAGGGCAGCCTCTTTCTGTTTCTATAATATACGTATTTTTAAAAAAACTTTTTTCCGTTAATATTGGCGTTGAAACACAATTTCCCAACTTTGAAGTTACCTTTTTTACTTTATAATTCTTATCTTTTAAACAAGGAACATATATTCCTTCAATTTTAGACAGTGCTTCAAGCTTTTCTCTTTTTGTTTTATCTTTGTTATTTTTTAAATACTCAAAAATTTCTTTTATATGCGGCTCGGCATCTCCTATCATAATAAAATCAAAAAATTTGGCAAAAGGCTCCGGGTTTGCGCTTAAGACGGGGCCTCCGCCATAAATCAGCGGATAATTTTCCCCTCTTTCTTCGGATAAAAAGGGGATATTATTTTTTTCCATTATTTCCAATATCCCCAAATAATCAAGTTCAAACGAAAACGAAAATGTTAATACATCCACATCTTTAATTTGCAAATATGTTTTATCAGTGTCGGTAAATATTCTTTCGGCAAATATTTCATTTATGCGGTCTATTTGTTCGAATACCGATAAAAAACCCAATGATGACATACCGAAATTATAAACGGCCGGAAATGCACACCATACATTTAATTTTGTTTCGGTTTTTTGTGTTGTGTATAAATATGTTTCTGTCATTGTTTATTTATTTCCGTTTTTTCTTTTTTATTAATTGTTTTTAAATACAATTCGTCAAACAATGTTATTAATAAAGCTGCAATGGCAGGTGAAAGTATTACTCCCCATACGCCTAAGAATTGAGCCGATATTAAAAATGCAAATATTATTATTATCGGATGAAGGTCAAGAAATTTTCCGAATACCAACGGTCTTATTAAATTATTTGAAAGCCATTGTGCGACTAAATATACAATTATTGTCAATAAAATCACACCCCAGCCCTGCTGAATCGCAAATAATACTCCCAATATTAATGCCAATGTCGGACCTATAATCGGTATTATATCTAATATCCCCGCTATTAATCCCAGTAATACCGCATATTCTACTCTTAACATTAATAACCCGATTGCGGTACATATCGCTACCGTTGACATTGAAAGTATCTGCGCTATTACATATCCGCCTACTTTCTTTTCTATATTTTCGTATACTTCTTTTGCCTTATTTTTTAATTTCGGCGGAAATACAAGTACTATTGCATTTCTTATCAAAAATTTTTCGTTTAAAATATAAAATACTATTACGCTTATTGTAATTATTACCGTTATTACCTCTAACAGAGCCATTGTAAAGTTTATGGATTTATTTAATAGACTTGCCGCCGCATTTGATGAAGCACTTGTCAGCATATCTGTATTAATAAATTCTATTAAAGATTTTCCCATTATTGTTTTACTGCTTAAAAAGGCATTAAGGTTGTTTATGTGAATAGGAAGCGTATTTATTGCCATGTGAACTTCTTGTATTGATATTGAAATAATGGGAATAAGGAATATAACTACTATTGTTATGGTTGCTGCTATAACCAGAGATGAAGCAATCGAGCGGGGAATTTTCTCCGACAGCTTATCCACAGCAGGCATTAAAGAACATGCCAGTACAAACGAGCCGAATGCCAATATTGCTATATTTTTTATTTGTAAAATAAAATAAACAATAAAAATTGCCAACAGCACAAATAATATATTTTTGATATTTATATTCTTATTCCAAAACATAATAAAGACCTTTTTTCGGATTATATCATGACGAAACCGAAAAGTAATTAGCATTTAACTGATAATTGTAGTAAGATAAATATAGTGAAAAAGTTGAGGTAGAAAATGAATTCGGATTGTATATTTTGCAAAATAGCCAATAAAGAGATAAATGCAAATTTAATATATGAGGATGAAAATACGGTTGCGTTTAATGATTTAAACCCGCAGGCACCCGTTCATTTTTTGGTTATTCCTAAAAAGCATTATGAATCTTTAAACGAGATAAAGGATAAAGAAGAATTCGGAAATATTTTTTCGGTTATTCCGAAAATAGCGGAAAAACTCGGAATAAAAGAGTACAGAACTGTTGTAAATACAGGAGAAAGTGCAGGACAGACGGTATTTCACGTTCATATACACGTTATGGCAGGAAGAAAATTTACTTGGCCGGCGGGTTAGTTTATGTATAACAGATGGTATGACAAATATCCTGATTTAAAGCAGCTTCTTAATTTGCTTGAAACCGTTGATGAGAAGCATGCCGATATTATTGCGCAGGATTTTCTTCAAATTGTTGCAGATAAATATAAGGATAAATTTGATGTTTTAATTAAACAGATATCCGATAATGCGCCGCCTTCTTACAGCAGATGGTACGATAAAAATTATGATTTACATACCTGTATTGAATTAATTAAAATCTTAGACGATAATGAAAAAAAAGAGTTAATAAACAATTATATAATGTCACTTTTAAGTTTTATAACGAACGTGGATGATGAATAAAAAAAATATATTAATAACAGGCTCATCAAGGGGAATAGGACTTGAAATCGCAAAATATCTTGCCTTGTCAAATAATGTTTTTATTACGGGCAGGAATGAAGATGTACTTGAAAAACTCTGCGGAGAAAATAATTTCTCGGGATTTTGCGCTTGTGATTTGACTTCTGATAATGCTGCTTTTAATCTTTTAAACTCTTTTAATGTTAATTTTGATGTTTTAATAAATAATGCAGGGGTATATTTTTATTCTGCCGTTGAAAAAATGAACGATGATGATATTCTAAATTCAATAAAAATCAATACTTTAGCTCCTTATGAATTGATAAAATATATTGTTCCTTATATGAAGAAGCAAAAGTGGGGCAGAATAATAAATATAGGTTCAATTTCGGGAGTTATGGGAGAAGCAAATGCTTCGATATATTCCATGACAAAAGCTTCATTGATAGGACTTACCAAATCGATAGCATTAGAGCTGGCACAGGATAATATAACGGTTAATATTATTAACCCCGGATGGGTTGATACAGAACTTATTGATAATAAAAATCTTGAAGAAGATTTTACAAAAAGTGAAATTCTTGAAACTATTCCGCAAAGAAGGTTTGTTACTCCTAATGAAATCGCACATGTCTGCGAATTCTTAATTTCGGATAATTCTAAAACCATAACTGGGCAATCCATAAACATTTGCGCAGGTTTGTCTTTGGGCTTTTAAAATTCGAAATCTTAATAAATTATAAATTTTTTCTGATTTTCTCAAAAATGCTATTAAACTAAAAATAGGTTAGATAATTTAACCTTGAGAAAGAAGGTGTTCTTAAAATGATAGATTTTAACAGATTAACGGATTATACAAAGGAGATATTATATTCATCGCAGCAGATAATGTACAGATTTCATAATACTCAACTGGAACCTTTACATATAATGCTTGCTATTGCTGAAGATAAAGAAGGAATTTCAAAAGACTATTGCTCCGAATTAAAAATTAATACGGATAATTTTAAACATCAAATAGTAAATGAAATATCATCATTTCCGCAGGTGCAATCGGCAAATCCTAACCAACAGCTGTATCTGTCGCAAATAACCAATGATATGTTTGATATGGCTCAAGAGAATGCCGATTGTTTGAAAGATTCATTTATCAGTATCGAGCATATTCTTATGGCTATGACTGAATTAAACGGCTCTAAGATACAGCAAATTCTTTGCAATAATAAAATAAACAAAAACACGGTATTAAGTGCAATGAAAAAAATAAGAGGAAACAGAAAAGTGGACAGCAAAAACGCAGAAGATTCATATAAGGCATTGGAAAAATACTCCACCGATTTAACGGCAATGGCAAGAAAAGGTAAGCTTGACCCCGTAATCGGAAGAGATGACGAAATAAGAAGGGTTATACAGGTTTTAAACAGAAAAACCAAAAATAATCCTGTTTTAATAGGTGAACCGGGGGTCGGTAAAACGGCTATTATTGAAGGTCTTGCCCAGAGAATTATAAGAGGCGACGTGCCTGAAAATCTTAAGGAGTCTAAATTAATATCTCTTGATTTAGGTGCATTAATTGCAGGTGCAAAGTTCAGAGGCGAATTTGAGGAGAGATTAAAGGCTGTATTGAAGGAAGTTGAAGATTCTAACGGCGAAATAATTATGTTTATAGATGAACTTCATACCGTAGTCGGCGCAGGTGCTACCGAAGGTTCAACAGATGCAGGTAATCTTTTAAAACCAATGCTTGCAAGAGGTACTTTAAGATGTATTGGTGCTACTACCATAAATGAATATCGGAAATATATAGAAAAAGACCCCGCTCTTGAAAGAAGATTTCAGCCCGTAATGGTTGATGAACCTTCCGTTGAAGATACAATCAGTATTTTAAGAGGATTAAAACAGCGTTATGAAGTTCATCACGGAGTAAGAATTAAAGATTCGGCATTGGTTGCTGCGGCTAAATTGTCAGACAGATATATAACAGACAGATTTCTGCCTGATAAAGCAATAGACCTTGTTGATGAAGCCGCTTCTTCTCTAAGAATTGAAATAGATTCCATGCCTGAGGAACTTGACATGTTGGTAAGGCAGAAAATGCAGTTGGAAATTGAAAGAGAAGCTTTAAAACAGGAAGAAAATCAGGAAAATGCCGAAAAAATTTCTAATATAGAAGGTATTCTTAATGAATTGAATGAAAAAATAACTAAGCTTAAAACTCAATGGGAGCTTGAGAAAAAGAATATCCAAGGTGAAGCGTCAATAAAAGAAGAAATAGAAAAGGTAAAAATCGAGATAGAATCTGCCGAAAGAGATATGGACTTGCAAAAAGCAGCCGAGCTTAAATACGGTAAACTTATGGCGCTTGAAAAACAGCTCAAAGAAGCAGGCGAAAATGTTAATGAACATAAGAATACTTTGTTAAAAGAAGAAATTGACGAAGATGATATAGCCGAAATAGTAAGTAAATGGACGGGTATCGCAGTTAATAAGCTTCTTGAAAGTGAGATGGACAAGCTTGTTAATATGGAAGAATTTTTACATAAGCGTGTTATAGGTCAGGATGAGGCCGTAGAAGTTGTATCCGATGCAATAAGACGTGCAAGATCGGGGCTTAAAGACCCAAATAGACCAATCGGAACATTTATATTTCTGGGGCCTACGGGTGTCGGTAAAACCGAGCTCGCTAAAGCACTTGCAGAATTTATGTTCAATGATGAAGATGCTTTAATCAGAATTGATATGTCTGTATATATGGAAAAACATACGGTCGCAAGATAAATAGGCGCACCTCCGGGGTATGTCGGCTATGATGAAGGCGG
>CANQLK010000099.1 GCA_947624665.1 Candidatus Gastranaerophilales bacterium | reverse complement strand
CCCGTATGCATTTATAATAAGTTTTTTTGCTGATTGCAGTATCGGAAGTAATACAGGTTCTATACGTGAGTTTAAAAATTCCAATTCTTCATCCGTATGTCTTTTTATGTGATCCCTGCAAATTCTGCATGCTATATTACATTCAAAATCGTATACAAATTTAACTACCAACGGATATTGGGTCATTACAGGCTTATATTCTACATCATAGGGAGTCGGAAAAAAGTTTTGTTTTAAATATGCACAGCTTTGTTTATCGCATAACGAATAATCTTTATTCATAACTCTTTTTCGAAGATCAATTGCTTTTTCCGAATTCCAAACATTTTCAAGAGTATCTTTGTAAATGTTACCTATAGTATATGCGTTGTTCCAATTCGGACAACATGTATGTACATCTCCAAATCTGTTTATTTCAATTTCTTCAAACGGTCTTGGACAAAATTCCTTTGATTGTTGTTCGTTCATTATTTTCCTGCCTGTTTCCGAAGTTCTTGTAATTCGGGATATAATACAACATTGTCATTATCAAAAATCGACATATTAAGAATTTTAAGAAAATCCTTATGTTTTGGATGATTTTTATCTGTTATATTATATTTCTCAAAATGCCTTCCTATTTCGGTGTTTCCTGTTTTTCTTAAAGCCCAAAATTCAGCTTGCGCATTATTTTTTTGTGCAAGTTTAACAAATTTTGGCATGTCTTTATAGTTTTCGGAATACACTACAAAAATCATTCTAAAATTTTTTATAATATCATTTTTTTTCATATAAGAATAAAGCTTAATGTTGTTCATAACTTTATTCCATTTTCCGCCTCTTACGATTTTATTATATGTCCAAAAAGTTGCGCTGTGAAGGGAAAGTGTAATTGTGTCCGTTTTATTAAATACTCCAAGAAGGTCTAATCTTTTCTTATCACCGAGTATTCCGTTAGTATGAAAGTGAAATTTTAAATCAGGATATTTTTGTGCCGCTTTTTTTATGATTAATAATTCTTTATAGCTGGCAAAAGGCTCTCCGCTGCATCCGAATCTTAATAATTTTGCATCTTTAAATATCGGCAGCCATAAATTATCTATTTCTTCACTTAATTTTTTAGTGTCATACTTATTTATATAATACTTATCTCTGCAAATTTTACATCTCACATTACAAGTGTTATCAGAACTGATAGAGATTTCTTCGGGATATTTTTCAACGGTTTCTTTGTATTCGGGTTTGATTTCTTCTTCGAGTTTTTTGCGGTTACAAATGTCGTCACATAATGAAAAATCTTGATTGAAAATTTTCCTTCTCAATTCTTTTTGTCTTTCTCCATTCCAAATTTCGTTGAAAGGTGTTTCAAAAATATTACCTACAGAATAAAATTTTATAAAATGAGGACAACAGTTATAAACGTCCCCGTTCTCATATATTTCTATTCGATAAAATGGATGCGAACAAAATGCCATGTCTATTTATCCTTAAAAAAATGTTATCATATCTGATTAATTTTTACAACTTTTATTGATTTTTTAATCATGATAAAATAATCTTGTACAAAAGAAGAAATTAGGAGTAATTATGTTTGATTTTATTAAAAATCTTATAAACAAAGATAGCGAAGATAATGAAAAGGAATATGTTTCATGTAAATCTCTACAGGGCGGAATAACATTTATGCATCAGGCATTCAGAACATGCTGTTCCAATAAAGAGGGTGTTACTTTTGTTGATAATTATAAAGGCGAATCTATTGATTGGAAAGAAATAGCAAAACGCAGAAAGAAAATTATTGAAGATTGTAAAAAAGGTATCCTGCCTGAAAATTGTAAAGGCTGCGTTGATTTAAAATCTGATATCTGGAGTGAAAATAATTTAATAGACGATATATATATAAATCACTGGGATCATTGTAACTGCGGATGTGTATATTGTGTTGCTGCAAGCCACTCTGAATTCCTTGTAACTGAAAATAAAAAAAGTAAATATTATGAAGTATATCCTCACTTAAAATATCTGTATGATAATAATATGGTTTCCAAAACAGCACATGTAGAACTCGTAGGCGGCGATTTAACGGTGCTTGATGAAGCCGAAAAAATTATTGATATGGTTTTAAATTATGGTGTGGGCAGAATGTCTTTCCATTCTTCGTGCATTGATTATTCAAAAGGTATTGAAAGAGCTTTAAAAGAACTGCCGTTAGTTGATTTTGATTTTTCTTTGGACTGCGGGGACAGAGAACTGTATAAGAAAATCAAGAGGATAGATGCTTTTGACAGAGTTGTTGAAAATGTCAGAAAATATGTACAGTGTAGTGAAAAAGCTCCAAGATTTATGACTGCTAAATATATTTTAGTGGATGGCTTAAATGATAATATTGAGGATATTGAAAAATGGCTTAAAGTTATATCCGATATAGGAATAAAAAATGCGAAAATTGATGTTAATTTTAAAAGGTTTTTCCCGGAATTTCATCATAAAGATCCTACTGTTCCAAAACATTATTATGAATTATTTGACTATTATAAAAAAAGAATAAATGAACTGGGAATGAATGATTTTTGTTGGGAATTCACAAGACGGGTACTTGAAGAAGGCGGTATTCCCAAAGGTTATGTTTGCTAATTTATATGAG
The DNA here is from genome assembly GCA_947624665.1 of Candidatus Gastranaerophilales bacterium. Lineage (GTDB taxonomy): Bacteria > Cyanobacteriota > Vampirovibrionia > Gastranaerophilales > Gastranaerophilaceae > Avigastranaerophilus. Next base: position 3,748 of record CANQLK010000099.1, on the reverse strand, counting down.
GTTTTTAAGTATGCAGATTAAAGATTATCAAATAGTTTTATTAGGTGTTATTATTGCACTCGGATGTGTTTTTTCAACGTATATTTTGTCTAAATCAATTGTTGAATTTCAAAAACTTCAAAATCAATCTATAAGAGTAACAGGCAGTGCAAGCCAAAAAATAACATCCGATTCGGCATCTTGGACGATAAATCTGCATACAAAAAATCCGACTTTAAAAGGCGGTTATGCAAAACTCAAAAACGATAGTAATATTGTCAGAAAATTTTTGATTGCTAACGGTATTAATGAAAAAGATATTAATTTTTCAGCCATAAACAGTTACGAGGAATTTAAAAGAATGCCTAACGGAACAGTTTCCAATGAGCTTGAAAACTACAGTCTTTCTCAATATGTGACTGTTAAATCAACTGATATAAATTTATTAACCGATATTTCAAAAAAAGTTGATGAATTAGTTGAACAAGATGTTGATTTAACAACTCAAAATGTGGAATACTTCGTTTCAAATCTTGATGATATAAAGATAAAAGTAATAGCAGAAGCTTCAAAGAATGCAAAAGAACGAGCAAAAAGCTTGGTAAAAGGAACAAACGCCAAAATAGGAGTTATGACAAGCGCAAAAGTCGGTGTTTTCCAAATTGTTCCCGTTGATTCAACAGAGGTAAATGATTACGGAATCAACGATACATCATCTATTGAAAAGAAAGTTGTTTCAACCGTAAATGCCACTTTTACGGTTAAATAAGGAGTCCTTATACAAGATTGGACATTTAAGAAAATTTGTATCTTATGGTATACAGCGGGAAAATTGTGTGCATTTATTTATTATCAAACAGAGCATTCAAAAAATCTTGAGGATTAAAGAGCTTTAGATCATCTATTTTTTCACCGACTCCGATTAATTTAACGGGCAGATTAAATTCTTTTGCTATGGCTATGATAATACCGCCTTTTGCACTCCCATCAAGCTTTGTGAGGGCAACGGAAGTTAAATTTACGCATTCTGAAAATAATTTAGCCTGACTTAATCCGTTTTGACCCGTATTCGCATCAAGCACCAAAATGCTCTCCGTTAAACAATCAGGAGCAAGCTTATCTATTACGGACTTAACTTTATTTAATTCTTCCATAAGGTTCTTTTTATTATGGAGCCTTCCTGCCGTATCAATTAATAAAATATCATAGTTTTCATTTTGCGCTTTCTTAATTGCATCAAAAACAACCGCGGCAGAATCAATTCCGTCTTTTCGTACAATGTCAACCTGCGCTCTTTGAGCCCATATATCAAGCTGTTCTTCTGCAGCGGCTCTAAAAGTGTCGCCTGCAGCCAAAAGAACTTTTTTGCCGGAAAGCCTGAAATTATTTGCAAGTTTCGCTATCAGTGTAGTTTTCCCTGCGCCGTTTACTCCCGTAATAAAAAATATGCTGAGTCCGTTTTCATTTATGTTTAAGTTGCTAGAACCCGCACCGTTTAGTATTTGTGTAAATTCCTCTTTTAAAAACTGCTTTATGGCGGATGGCTTAACTTTGGTCTGCTTCCTTAGCTTATCTGTAATTGAAGAAGCCAAATTAACCCCTAAATCAGCTTTTATGAGCAACTCCTCCATATCGTCAAGGATAAAATCATCAAACTCTTCTTCTTCTTCAATATTAGATACAACATTTTCTACCAAATTTTGAGTAGTATTAGAAATGGTCTTTTTTAAACTGTCAAAAGAAAAATGCCAAAATGATTTCTTTTCTTCATTTTGCTTGGAAGCTTCATTATTTTCATCCTTTTTTTTGAAAAAGTCAAACATAGTAACCTTGAACTATTTTAAATTATTTTCTAAGACAACTTTGCCTAAAATACCATTAATAAAAGAAGCGGAATCATCTGTAGAATATTTCTTTGCAAGCTCGAGAGCTTCATCAATAACAACTTTATAAGGCGCTTTTTGAACATACAAAAGCTCGCAAATTGAAATTCTTAAAATATCTTTGTCCATTTTAACAAGACGGTTAATATCCCAGCCTTGAGCATATTTTTTAATCTGATTATCAATGTCATTTTTATGAATTTTATATTTTTCAGTAATTGTTTTAATGTAGTCCTTAACCTCGGAATTTTCTTCAAGAGCGGACATTTCGGCAATTTCAAGAGCCAGCATTGTCTTTTCCGCAATATTCATTAAATCATCTAATTTGTTTCGCATTTCTTCCGTTGTAGGTATGGGAACGGGTTTATCATGTAAACCTATAGGACGTTCAATATTATCAGGATGATTGGCTTCGTATTCATTGATATATTCTTTAATCTCTAAAATGGAATTGGCGGAATTGTTTAACTCTTCAATAGAACTGTTGGTAAGAGTTCTTACTGATTTAATAATAATATCTTGAAAATCCAATTTATCGGAGCCGGATAAAAAATCCATCTGTGAGAACAGAATTAAAGCTAACTCTCTGGCTGCTCGTCTTGCCTGCATAATTTATAGTCCTTATTAGTGTAATTTATAATTAATATTAAGACACAAAAAAAAAGAAAAGTATACAACGAATTAAGAAAATGGAATTATATAAAATTCCTTGTAAAAAATGTTCAAAACAAAGTTTTGACGTAATTCTAAAATAAAACTTTAAATAAGTTTACGGTAATGTCTTAAGATATCTTTGCGAAAATAGTCGTATAAAATTCAAAGAAAATAACTTGACTTTTGAATATGGACTTAATAATATATAATAGTTGATGATAATGGGACGTCGCCAAGTGGTAAGGCACCTGGTTTTGGTCCAGGCATCTCGGAGGTTCGAATCCTTCCGTCCCAGCCAATTAAAGCTCTTGAAAAGATCAAGAGTTTTTTTGTTACTGTGTAGTTGTATTGGTGTATATTTAAAACCCATTTTGGTCGGAAGTTTTGTAACTGTATATTTAAAGTCCGTTTTGGTCGGAAGTTTTGTAATATTAACTTGGCATATGTAGTTAATTGAGTAGTTTGATATTTACGGTTAGTTTGATTTTTACGGAAAGTTGGCTTCCTGTTTGGATTTGAGCTGACGGAAATAATCAGCTAACGCATACAGGCTCAGTCATCCTCACTTCGTTGCGGTGCTTCGTTTTGTAAAACTACCCGTTTACAAAACGGTCTTTTTGGACTTTTTTTGGATAAACGGTTAGTATGATTATTACGGTGGTGTTGAATTAAAACTATTCCCCTGTCTGTATTTCGGCTGTGTGTTTGAAGTAAACGTTTAGTTTGCGTATTTCGGAAAAGACCGTTTTGAAAATTAGCAAAAAATTAACACTAAGTTTCAGAAATTTTTAATTGATACAAAACAGACATACATTCATTCTTATTGAGAAGGATTCGATCCTTAGAATGATGGATGCATAATTCTTACATATAAGCAATCTATTGATTGCGTAGTTATGTAAAGAATTCTTGCTAATACTTGGAAGTGGTGTTCCAATGCTTTATTCTTCGACTTGCCAATATCCGTTTTTGTCGGCACCGATACGTTTTATCAATCCGTTTTCTTGGAGTTTTTTCATGTTGGCAATAATATTTTTCCTTACAATTCCAACAATATCGGCGAGTTCTTCTTGCGTTAAGTACGGATTAACCTTAATTGCATCAATAATTTTTTGTTGATTTACAGTAACTTTTACAGTAACTTTTTGAGTAACTTTTTTTTCTGTTGCAATAATTTCTTCTATTGTATTCAAAATTAAAGAAAGCATAAATTCTATGAATTTTGTGCTGTT
>CANQLK010000098.1 GCA_947624665.1 Candidatus Gastranaerophilales bacterium | reverse complement strand
CAGTTTCCGCTAAACCGTTATAGCCGTCTATTAATTTTTCACACTTATCGGGAGGAAGCACAAGCAGGCTTGCTTTCTTTTTACCTAATTTCCCTTTTAGATTTGTAACTCTTGCCGTATATTCTGCCCATCTTTCTTTATCCGAAAACAGCCATTCATAAGGGGTTCTACCGCCTTTGTCCTGATTTTCCGATTTGTAACATACTACCTTATTATATAAGGCGTCATTACCGCCTAAAGTACGGGGATATATATGGTCTATTTCGCATAGAGGATAATCATTAACAGAGATTGCTTGCCCAGAATATATACATCTTCCGTTTTGCATTTTTGCAAGTTTATGAATTAAAAAATATTGTTTTACATCTGCATTTGCATCTTCTAATTCTTTTATAATCCGTTCGTTCTCTTTTTCTTGTTCTTTCAAGTATTTCATATTGGCATTTGCTTTAATACTGCCGAATAGCGAATTATCCGCCCCGTCACGAACGAATTCAAATATTACTTCATCAGGTTTCCCGTCTGATATAAGTTTATTAAAGAGGTTTTTAAATATTTGCAGTCTGTTTCTTACTACAGGATTTGTTATATTACCGATTAAAATATCACTTTTTATGTCTGCATTATTCGATTTTTGAGCCATTTCATCTCGGTTATCGGGTATAAATAAATTATCCCGATTTCCGATTTTTGAAAGCATTATTTTTATTTCTTCTTCTGATATTCCGTTTGGTGTTCCTTCCTTATCAATATATTTTGTAATGTCGATTTGAGTTGGATTATCACCTGACAAAATTATTTCAATCATTATCTGCATTGCACGTCTGCAAAATGAACTTCGCCCCGATATATTTGCTTTAAACGGTTCAATTTTATCTTTTATTCTTTTTTTGCCTATTACATTTTCTATATCTGTTTTGGTGATAGTAAATGAAGGATTTTTTGTTTCTCCTTTTCTATATTTATTTAAATTTTCAATCCACATTTGCAGTTTATTATCATATATTTCTTTAATTTCACACGAGGCTAAAGGTCTTTGTACATTATATTCATTATCAATAAATCTCAAATTTTTTAACTGCATTAACAATGTAAATGATATATTTTCAATGGTATCAGCACTGCAAACATTTCTTTTAGGCAGAAGTTTGCATTTTGCAATAACCCTATTGTCAAATCTGGGAATTTTTTGTCCTAAAACTCCCTGCCAGTCCTTTTTCGTTCCTCTATATTGTATCCATTCGGGGTTTTTATATGATCCGTAAGCTTCTCTATAATCCCCGTATAAAAATTCTTCAACCGATATTTTTTCTAACTGCGGAAGCTGTTTTTTTGCTTCTTCCCATAATTTTGTCAATTCTTTTACTACAAGTTCTCTTGGTGCAACCTTGTCTTTAGTCCTTACTTTTGCGGGTGCAAGTCCTATTGTTCTTTTTAACTCATAAGGATTGTTTTCTTCCCACAGCCCTAAAAACAATGCATCATAATAACAAGGATACTTATATTCCTCTGAATTTATAATATCAACCCCGTCAATACAGCAATATTTTTTAACGGCTTCTTCATTTTCTTTTTCATCGTCCGTTCCGTTTGCCCATGCTATATTTATATCATACCCTCTTCTTTGAAACGCATTATGCAAGGCTTTATATATCTGCCATTCTTCAAGTTTTCTGCCTTGAATTAAAGCTATTCTTAACAGAGTAGAATTATAAATTGTATTATCATTTTTGACCGCAAATTCTTTTTTAAATCTTTCATCTCTTTTATCTAAAACACTAAGTCCATGATTTTGCCAAAGTTTATCAAACCATTCTTCTCTGGCTCTATGTGAGTCCATAGTTCTCTTTACTCGTCTTCTAGCCCTATCATCAGCTACAGAAGAATGGTCTTTATCTATTATTATTGACCCCAGTTCTTTAATTTCATTATCTTCTCTAACACAGTATCCTATACTGGCTTTTCCCATATCAAAAGCAAAAACTCTTTTCATACACTTTCCTTTTAATAACTTTTTTATTATAACAAATTTTTTAAATATATTTCCTTGTGTTAATATTAGAATATGGGGAAAAGTTATAAAAAAGTTTTAATAGTCAGAACAGGCGCCATTGGTGATGTTGTTCATACAACAAATCTTGTTCATTCTCTTAAGGAGGCTTATCCTGATATAAAAATTCATTATATGACCAATGGTTCTCTTAATTTTATTTTCGCTTCCGATTCTTCCGTTGAAAAAATTATTCCGATTGACCCGAAATTTAAATTATTCAGCAATGATTTCAAAACTTTGGTTAAAGAATTGAAAGAAGAAAAATATGATATAGCAATTAATTTACAGCCTTCTTTTAAAATAAAATTACTGCTGTTTTTATCGGGTATAAGTAAACAGCTTATATACAGAAAAAATTTCAAAATACACGCCGTTACAAATTTTTGGCAGACAGGACTAAAAGCTTTTCCGTTAATGAAAGAACAAAATGCTATAAAACTCATATTATCCGAAGATACAATTCAAAAATCAAAAGAAAAGCTAAAAGACTTTAAACGTCCTTTAATAGTATTTAATGCGGGAGGAATGTTTTCAAAACGGCAGGGCAGAACTTATCCTAAAGATAAATGGATAGAGCTTGGCAATAAACTACATGGAAAATATAACGGTACTATTGTTTTAACGGGAGAAAAGGGAGATAAAGGTTTTCTTGCTCCATTGAATGCAATTAATAACTCCGTAAACTATATCGGTGAACTGTCATTAGAGGACTCCTGCGGAATAATATCACAATGTGATTTAATGATATCAGGAGATTCAGGGCCATTGCATATTGCCTGCGCTCTAAATGTGAATTCTATAGGGTTATACGGTTCCATGCCAGTAAACCGAACAGGATGTTACTCAAGCGGTATAAATATAAAATCTAACAAAAACTGCGTACCGTGTAACAGAAGGAAATGTAAGTACTTAAAAGGCACAACAGAAATTTATGCACCTTGCATGAAGGAAATAGAAACGGATGAAATAATAAAAGCTGCCAAAAGGTTTTTAGGCTGATTTATGTTCTCTAAGAACAGCCAGAGCCTCACAATATATTTCCAAATCAAGATTTAATTCTTTCGAGCATTTTTCCATATAAGCGATTTTTTCATAAATATCAGGGGTAAACTCAGGCTGATGAGTATTATACCAATCCTGCTCTACACTAAGGCTTACTGCCGTAACTTTATTCTTTAATACTTCGTCAAACCACTTGTTTATTTCTTCATAAGTATCATTAACCCCTGGATATAAAATAAATTTAACTTTTAAATTATTATCAGATTGAGCTTTGGCGTATTTTCTAATATTTTCCCAAACTTTTTTATATGTTTTAACCATTTTAATTTTTTCGTAAGTTTCCTTGCAGCCTGCGTCAGTAGAAATTACAAGGCTTATAGCGCCCTGTTTCAAACCTCTTTCAATGCTTTTTGAATACTTTATACCCGAAGAATTTATTCTTATATTTTTACAACCGTGTTTAAGAAATAAATCAATAAGTTTGTCAAAATCTTTTAAAATCGTAGGCTCACCGCCGCCGAATATAATGCAGGATTCTTCGGTCTTTTTTATAATCCCCTTCTTAAACATATCTTTCATAATAGGATAAATCGGATATTCTTTATAGGCATTAAATGCCTTTTTATCGTCTTTTGTATAGCAATATATACAGTTACAGTTACATTTTGTCCAATGATTTAACGTAAAATGATTTATATAATTTTCTTCATCCCAATCTTTTTCACAAAGATAAATGCAGTCTTTGCAGGCTTCTAAATACTTACCCTGCTTATGCATAGCCTTCATTTCTTCTTTAATTTTGAAAATTTCATTCCAATCTAAAAGTTCGCCATGATAATTTTCTTTGATGGTAGTTTGATATTCGGTTTCCCTGCCTTGCAAATAGCCGTAACAGCATAACCGCAGGGAATCCGTCCTGAATTCTATACCTCTGTTTACCCATTGACAACTTTTATAATACATAATAAAATCCTTAGCCGATTATTATTTTATAATAAAATTTATAATAAGTCATTATCAGAGGATTTTAATGGCGAACCCATCAACTTTTCCAAATTAGCTGCCGAAACATGATAATTTAATATTGTATTATAATAATCCAGCTGAGAATTTCTATATGTAGTTTCCGCATCTTTAAGCTCGATAGCATCGCCAAGTCCTACTTTATATCTGCCCGAAGCTTGGTCGTATTGTTCTTTTGCCTGATCCATAGATAATTTTGCTACAGAAACACTCTCTTGAGCTGCCGTAAGATTTAAATATGCCTGTTTGACTTCATAATATATGTTTTGTTTTGTATTTTCATAGTCTGCCAATTCTTTATTGTAAGTAGCTTTTGCTTCATCCACCTGCTTTTTTAACAACATCGGATTGAAGGTATTATAACTTAATTGAGCTCCAAATTGATAACCATAATCAGTATCAACACGTTTACCGCCTCTGGTATATCCCGCAAAACCCGTTATATCAGGTGCAAATGCCCTTCTTGAAGTTCTTACCATCATTTTTGCGGCTTCCGTTCTTTTTTGTGAAGCTAAAAGCTCAGGACTGGTTTCATAAGCCGTATTTACAGCCTCATCTATTCCTATACCGTATGATTTCATTTTTAAATTATCGGTTACATCATAGTCGGAGAAATCTGGCATACCCATTGCATTACTTAACTGTACATAAGCAATTTTCAATGTATTATTAGCTTGTATCAATCCTAATTTAGCTTTTCCAAGATTATATTCCGCCGTTAATACATCAATTTTGGCTTTCGTTCCTATATTGTAATACGCTTTTGCCTGCTCCAAATGAAGTTCATAGTCCTTAACGGTATCTTCGTAGACCTTTACCTGCTGTTGAGCAAATAATAAATTATAATACGATTGCTTAACAAGATATATAACCGAATTTATTGTATTTTCCAAATTGTATTTTGCGGATTCGTATGTTCTTTTAGCCATATCAGCCTGAGATTTTGTCTTTCCGAAGTCAAATAAGAGCATATTACCCGAAACATTCGGAACATAAAACATATCATAATCTTGAATTGGAAAAGCGAAATTTGACATCTGCATATCATTTCTTGAATAGCTTATTCCCGCCGAAAACGTAGGGAAATAATTAGACCACGCTTGAGCTATCTTACTTTTATAAACCTCTGCGTTACTCATAGCCGATTTAATTGCAGGATGATTTTCTAATGCCAATTTAACACAATCGTCAACTTCGATTATTTTGTTTGCCTGAATAGAAGCATGATAAGCAGTATCAGTCAAAACGGCAGAACCGTCCTGATTTCTGTTTACCGCAGGTATTACTGAAGTATCAACTTTTTCATCTTTTTTGACGGAAGTTTGTTTATTTTGTTTTTTATCGGCTGTCTTTTTTAATTTTTTTTCGGTCTTTTTGTTTTCATTTTTTACAGCCTTCAATTTTTTCTTATCCGGTTTTACAATTTCAACTTCTTTTGCCGTGTCAATTTTTGGCTTTTTTGTATGATTAAATAATTTTTTCTTAGCGGGTTTATGCTGAACTGAATTGTCTTGAAATGGAGTTTCCAAACGAGGAGGCAATTCTTGAACAAATTCATCCCTAAAGGGGTTATCATCGGCGATAACAATACCGCCCGTTATTATAATAAACATCAATATAAATAATTTTTTATTCATTTTTTCCACTCTACTCTATATTATTTATTTAATCTATTTTTTTCAATTTTTCCAATTTTTCCCGTCTTTTCTTGTAGACATAATCAACAAGAGATTGAACCAGTACATAGAAAACAGGAGTAAGTACGGTACCGATAGTAGCAGCAGCCACCATACCTCCAAATACCGTAGAACCGACCGAAACTCTGCTTTGAGCACCTGCACCTGTTGCGAATACCATAGGAAGTACACCGAAAACAAATGCCAAAGCCGTCATCATAATAGCTCTAAACCTTAACCTGGCAGCTTCCATAGCAGCATCTTCAATGCCGTAGCCTTGTTTTTCATGCAAATCCTTTGCGAACTCAACAATCAAGATTGCCTGTTTTGCCGCAACACCGATTAGGGTATACATACCGATTTTTGAATACAAGTCAAACGGCTGTCCTAACATTAACTGGAATATAAAAGCACCTAAGGCTGCAACAGGAGCGATTAACATTACTGCAACAGGTATTGACCAACTTTCATATAATGCAACAAGGAATAAATATACGAATACAACAATTGAAACGAATACAAAGCCTTGTCCCGATGCCTCTCTTTCTTGCAGTGAAGTACCTGACCAGTCAAAACCTACATCACGGGGAAGTGTTTTTGTTGCAACATCTTCCATAGCTGTCATTGCAACGCCCGAGCCTTTTCCTCCCGAAGCCGAACCTTGGAATTGAACCGATCTGTATTGGTTAAATCGTGTAATGGAAGCAGCTCCGACTGTTTGTTCCAAGCTGACCATAGTCATCA
>CANQLK010000097.1 GCA_947624665.1 Candidatus Gastranaerophilales bacterium | reverse complement strand
TCCTTTCCCTCTGCAAATATCTCTCCCATGTGCGATACATCAAATAATCCCGCATTATTTCTTACGTTGTTGTGTTCTTCAATAATACTTGTATATTGTATCGGCATCTCCCAGCCTGCAAAATCAACCATCTTTGCGCCAAGTTTTATATGATTATTATATAAATATGTTTTTGCCATACTATCCCTCTTCTATTATCTCGAACAGATTACTCTTGCCGCATGAACTCCTGATGCGGATGCCTGTATAAGTCCTCTCGTTACTCCCGCTCCGTCACCTATTGCATAAAGATTTTTTACACCTTCCGTTTCTAAATCATTATTTAGTTTTACACGCCCCGAATAAAATTTGACCTCTATCCCGTATAGTAATGTGTATCTTGAAGCCGTTCCGGGCGCAATTTTATCCAGTGCATACAACATCTCTATGATTGCAGTCATTTGTCTGTAAGGTAAAACAAGGCTTAAATCTCCCGGTGTGGCACATGCAAGAGTCGGTGTTATTATACTGCTTTTTATTCTCTCCGGTGTTGAACGTCTTCCGTCCAATAAATCACCAAAACGCTGTACCAAAACCCCTCCCGCCAACATATTCGCAAGCCTTGCAACATGCTGTCCGTAGGCTATCGGCTCTTTGAACGGCTCCGTGAACTTCTCCGATACCAAAAGCGCAAAATTGGTATTCGCCGTCCTGTAATTTGCATAACTGTGGCCGTTAACCGTCGAAATTCCCGAATAATTTTCGGTTACTACTTCACCATAAGGATTCATACAAAATGTCCTTACTTCATCTCCAAATGTCGGAGAATGATATATTAATTTTGATTCGTATAACTTATCGGTTATCGGCTCAAATACGGGAGCGGGTAATTCAACCCTGACACCTACATCAACCGCATTATTAACCATGCCTATTTTATTTTTTGCAAATTCATGTGTCAGCCAATCCGCACCTTCTCGACCGGGGGCTATTATAATATGCTCTGCCTCTATCTTTTCGTTGTCCCGTGTTATAAATCCTTTTACCTGACCGTTTTCCACTATCAATTTATCGGCTATCGTATCGTATAATATGGTAATCCTTTCACTGAGGTAATCCTGCATATTCTTTAATACGTTTAAGCTTCTTTCCGTCCCCAAATGTCTGACCGGAGAATGAACCAACTTCAACTCCGCAAGTGTCGCAGCTCGCTCAATGTCCGCAAATACTTCCTTGTTCGTGCCGAATACTTCATCGGTAGCTCCAAATTTTAAATATGTATCATCCGTATATTTAACAAGTTCTTCTACATCCTTTCGAGGCATATAATCAAGAAGATGACCGCCGACATCCGGTGTCAAGGTAAGTTTTCCGTCGGAAAATGCACCTGCACCGCCCCATCCGCACAACAATCCGCACTTCTTACAAGTCGGACATTTCTCGTATCCCTCTCTTAAAAGGCATTTACGTTCCTCTATACGAACACCTTTCTCTACAAGAATTACTTTCCAGTCGGGTTTCAATTTCATTATCTCAAGCGCTGCAAAAATACCCGCAGGTCCTCCGCCGACTATCGCTACATTATACATCTTTTTCTCCGTTTAGTGTACTTCACATGAAAAATTCTAACTTAAATTCATCTTCTTTTGAATAAAACGTAAAAAACATTTTACTAATCTCAATCTATTTTTATATAATATCTCTATGAATATAAAAATTATTGCTGTAGGAAAAATTAAAGAACAGTATTTTAAAGATGCTCTGGCAGAATACCAAAAAAGACTGCGTCCGTATTGCTCTTTTTCCGTGACGGAAGTTCAACCCGAACCTATTCTTGAAGAGGATTTATACGAAAAATATAAAGAAACCGAAGCTCTTAAAATTATTCAGTTTATAAAACCAAATTCTTATGTAATTACATTGGAAATAAACGGTAAATCATTATCATCTGTAGATTTTGCAAAAAAATTACATGATATTGCAAATGATGGTGTAAATGATGTTGTATTTATCATCGGAGGAGCTAACGGATTACATAAAAAAGTATCAGATTTGGCTTCGTTTAAGTTGAGTTTCTCTGCTATGACTTTTACTCATCAAATGATAAGGTTGATTTTAACCGAACAAATTTATCGTGCATTTAAGATTAATTCAAACGAACAATATCATAGATAATGATGTAAAAAATAAAAAATATTTACATAAAAATGTAACAAAATGTAAAATGTTACGCTTAATTGTATGACATTTTAGAAAAAATATGTTACTATAAAAATGTGATTTGAATTAAGACCTTAGTAGGCTTGGTTTTCGATTAGTAGGCACGTGCTGAATTAGTAAGTTTATTGACTTACGGTAGAAAACCACAAATGCATTCCGCATGGAAAGGCTGAAAATGGTGACCGTATTCGCTAAGTCACGGGGAGTGGTTTTGTTCTATGATATATTGCTGCGGGAAATTTCAAAAACCCTTTAAATCCGTATATTTATTGTCCGACTATAAGTTTACAAACAGAAGATTGGATATTATTGTTTGTAACGTTTGCGGCAAAATTACCGCAGAACTTTCTCAGTATAATGTTCGAACAAAAAAATTTAAAACTAAAAAACTGCAAAAAAGACAACTGAGCAGATATTTAATTAATTTGAAAAACGGAGCTTGGCAGGAGGTTAAATTAAATACGGGTGTAAAATCAGCTTCCGGATTTAATTTCGGTGTAAATAAACAGGATAAAAAAGGTAATATTTACCAATATGCCGTTGACTTTAACGGCATGAAAAAATTGGTTAAGGTTATTAATCAAGAAAATGTATAATTTTGCGACGCTAGATTAAATTGAAAGTTTATCTTTTTTTTAACAAAAAATTGCCTCTCTTTTCAATCGGGTTGGGGATTAATTATCCCCACATCCGTTAATTTCTTTACGTATCTTTCTTTTTGATATTTGAAACTTATAAAATTTATTTACAGCTTGGATTTACACAAAATTATGTAATCTAAACCCTATTAATAATCTTTTACAGGTTCATTCCAACTGCAGCAGCGGTATTAAACCGCTGCTTTTTCTTAAATGTTACAAAAATTTAATATAGGTAAATATGTTAGCCTAAAAAAATTAAAATGTTGTATTATATATAAAGAAAGGATTTTGCTTTGTTGAAAAAAAATAAAAATTTATTTGACGAATATGTTGGTTTGGGCATGCCTGCCAATGATACTCCGCTTTCTTTTTTCAAAAATGAAAATACTTACGATAAAAATAAATATAGGGCGGAAATGATTTTTCGTTACCCCGAAAATAAATCTGTTAATCTATTTGATGATGGTTCGGTTGATATATATAATAACTCCCTCAATTATTTGCCTTTAGATTATTCTCAAAATAATTCCGTTCTTATCGCTGATTCCGCTCAAAATGCTCAGAATATTCAAAAACTTAATCACGTTTATAAACCAAATAAAAATTTATCCGCAAATAATAATTCCGATAAATCTAAAAGTTTGACAAAAATTGAACAATTCAAACCAAATCCTTTAAATTTTTATCACAAAACAAAAAATTCTTTGGATGATAATATCGTTAAAGTTGCTGAAAAAATTATCAAACAAAATGACAAGCGAGTTGAAATCGAAAAAAATTTCGGGTTTGAAGAATCGGCTGAAAATCTTGAAATGGCTAAAAAATCTAATTATTTAAGTACTCCTTATGCTCAAAAACATAAAATTTATGAGAATGTTAGTCAGGTTGATAATTCCTTGCGTGACAAAGTATCTGCAAAAATTGTTTCACAACTCGGTCACTATAATCTCTATAAAATCAAAGGTATATATTATAACTCCGATTCTTCGGCTTCAAAAAAACTTGCTTCTAATCTTGACGTTTTATATAAAGTTCAACAACACGCCCAAGAATTAAATGAAGGTAAAGTTGTTAATGATTCTTTAAAATTTAATGATATGAATTTCTATAATGCAATTGGCAAAGCTGACATTATTAATATGTCTAAAAATTCATCTGGCGAGGTCGAATTATACATTACGGATATTTATGATTTTAATAAAAACAGTTCTAATCCTTTGGTTAAAGCAGGATATGAACTTCAATCGGAAGGGTATTTAATTCCGTATTTCGTTATTTATTTTGTTAAAATACCTTCTGAAATCGCTGTTATTTATTTAAATTAGTTGGATATAAAAAAAGGAACAAAAAGATGAAATATGATGATTTAACGGTTGGAAAAAATGTTAACAGGTTTTGGGGCGACCCGAAAATAAAAAAATTAGGAATGTTTATTGTTCTGTTTTTAATATTGTTGATTCCTGTTTTTATTCTCTCATGCATAATTGGCAACAGGATACAATATAAACAAGAAGCCGAAACCTTTATTGAGAAAAGTTGGGCAGCTCATCAAATTATTTTTGCCCCAAAATTATGTCCTGTTAACAAAAAAAACAATGATGAATGTTTTAAACTCAATAATTATTATGCAACAATAAAAATTAATACGGAAATGCGGCATAAAGGAATTTTTGATATCCCCGTTTATACCGCTGATGTCGATTTAAAAGGTGACTTTATTATTGATAAAAAAACTGCTGTTAAAAAATCTGCTGATAAAAAATTAATCCTTTCTTATGATATCAAAGATCCTAAAGGTTTAATTGAAGCTCCTTTGATTCTTTTTGATAATAATAAAATTCACTCTGACAGTTTTGAAAACATTTTAACAAATAATTTTAAAACAGGTAATGTTCCTTTTGAATTTAAATATAAAATAAGAGGCACAAGTGAAATTTCTGTAATATTTTCAGGATTGAAAAATAATGTTAATATCTCGGGAAACTGGGGCAATCCTTCTTTCAGTGGTGATACATTGCCTGTTACCAGCACTATTGAGCGTGATAAATTTAGTGCTAAATGGTATCAGCCTATTAATTCTGAAAACCATAACAGATTTTATGACTACAAAGCCGTTGTTTCGCTTAATGTTCCCGTCGATAACTACAGAATGAGCGAAAGAGCTTTAAAATATGCTTCTCTTTTTATTGGCTTGACTTTTTTAATATATTTTATTTTTGAACTTGTATCTAAAGAATCAGAGAAAATACATCCTCTTCAATATTGCATTATAGCTACAGCAATACTTTTATTCTATCTTTTATTGGTTGCTTTCTCGGAATTTATTCCGTTCTATATTGCATACTTCACTTCCGCTTTTATGGTTATTTCTATGATTAGCTGTTATACATATTTTGTTTTAACACATAAAAACAAATATTTTTCGGTTTTTATTTTCTCGTCATTTATTCTTTTATACGTTTTTCTATATATACTTTTATTCCTTCAGGAATTCTCATTCATTATAGGCAGTATTGGTCTGTTTATAATACTTTGCATCGTTATGTATGTTACTCGTAAAGTTAACTGGTATAACGATAATTAAATAAATTATTCTTAACTATCCTTTACCCTTTTTTAAAATCTTTATGAAATACACACATATAGTGTGTATTTCTTTTATTCGCAAGGTTAAATTATGGTTCGAAAAAAGAAAACAGATAATATTAATAAAATTACATATTCTAAAAATGATTCTTTTGAAAATTTAAAAGCCGTTCAAGAAATGGCTTTAAATAAAAAAGGTAAAGATGATGAAATTAATCCTGATATTTCATTATTTTTAAAAGCAGAAGAATTAAAAGGAAAGTTATGCGGTTTATATTGTGAAAAAGATAAATCTGCTCCGAATATTAATATTATGGGCAGCGTTATTATTGACGGTAATGAACTGCAAATTAATGTAGGAGATAACCCCTGTTCGGATAACTGTGATGATTGAATTACCTGAAATTTTAAATATTCCTGATAAGTTAATACCTTTAATTACTAATATTAATAACTTTAATTACTTTTTAATAGAAGGAGGAAGGGGTGGTGGCAAATCTCAAAGTATTGCCAGATTAATTCTATGGCTATCTGAAAAACGGAATGTCAGGGTCTGCTGCGGTAGAGAAACTCAGGCTTCTATTTCCGACAGTGTTTATAAAATTTTTAAAGATTTAATTCTTGATTATAACTTAAATTTCTCTATAAAGTCGAATAAAATAAATCATAATTGCAGCGGCTCCAGTATTATATTTAAAGGATTTAAAGAACAGGGCAGAGTTAATATTAAAGGTCTTGAAGGCATTGATATCCTTTGGATTGACGAAGCTCAGGCTATTACAAAGTCTACTTTGGATATAATAATTCCTACCATCAGAAAGAAAAACTCTATTGTGATTTTTACTATGAACAGACTTTTGCGCAAAGATCCTGTTTATTCCGAATTCGTTGCCAGAGATGATTGTCTGCATATTAAAATTAATTATTATGATAATAAACATTGCCCTCAAAAATTAGTTGATGAAGCTAACAGATGTAAAGAACGTAACATTCTTGACTATGAATATATTTGGGAGGGTAATCCTATTGATAATAATAGCGATTTTTTATTTTCCGCTATTAAACTTGATAAGGCTAAATGTATTAAATTTATTGATGAAAATTACAGAAAAATCAGGTGTATGTCTGTTGACC
>CANQLK010000096.1 GCA_947624665.1 Candidatus Gastranaerophilales bacterium | reverse complement strand
AAAATTAAGAGCTAAACTTCATCTGCCGCCTACTAAAAAAATTTATTATCATAACATCGATAATTCCGATATGCCCGTCACGCTTGATGACTATTATAGCTTGGCTGCCGATAAAAAAAGAAAAGACTTTGTTATACCAGAACCCGATTTTACTCAAAATGATAATATTATTGCTCCTAATCCGCAATTTAGGGTTGTAAGTTATAATCTTCCTCCGGGTCAAAGAAATATTGACTTAACTAAAATCGTTGCTCAAAGAACCGTGTCTTCCCCAGGTATACTTTCTCCCGATAAGAAAAAAATGGTTTATACAAAATGTTTCTTCTATCCCAAATTTATGCAGACCTCATCCGCTGCTTATCTCATTAATGTAAAAGGCGGTGATGCTTATGACGTCTTGTATAATACTAATGTTATGCAAGGTGACGTTAATCCCATCGTTTCCGTTGGTATGGACTACCTGCAGCAATACCAGTTCAAAACATTATTTCCCATAGATTGGTCTAAAGACAGCACCAAAATCGCCTTTAAAGAAAAAATCGGTTCTAATATCTATGAAACTTGGCAGACTAATGTTATTATTTATGATTTTAAAACTAAATCCTGGAAACGTCTTACAGCCGTTCGAGAGGCTATTATTTATTGGTGGAGAGAAAATAAAAATATTGATTTAAAAGATTATATGTGGGATATATTCCCTATCGGCTGGGATAAAAATAATCCCGACAGGCTTGTTGTTTATGCTTATGCCTTTACTAATGACAAACCGCTTTTCCTCGGCACTTGGAGTATCGATTTTAATGAACAAAAATCCTTGCTTATCTCTTTAAATTCTACTAATGTTCAAATAGATTTAAACGGTTTCGGTTTAAAAGAAATTAAATTAGAACATTAATTTATTATATATTTCTACGCTCTTTCTTATATCGGTTTCGCTAAACATTTCAAGAACAAAGGTCGGATTTATTTTTTGCCGTTTTATCTCATCAAAAACTTCTTTGTAATCTATTTTTCCATTCTCTAAGTTTGAATGATCATCATTCGTGCCGAAGTTATTGTGTATGTGCAAATGATATAAGTTCTCTCCGTAGGCTCTTATCCAATCTGTTATCTTCGTTTCTCCCGCATATAAGTTTACATGCCCGATATCTAATGCTAATTTGAAATATTCGGAGTTTACCGAATTAAATAAATCTATACAAAATTCCGGCCCCGTTTCGTATACATTTTCTATTACGGCGGTTATTCCAGCTGACTCAAATTCCTTTATAAACTCTTTCCAAAAAATTTCAAAATTTTTTTTAAATGATTTGATGGAACCGTAATGTTTTGTGCCTTTATTTCCCGTATGAAACAGTATTGTATCTGCCCCGATTGCTTTTCCCACCTCAAATGACTGTATACATCTTTTTTGTGATACGGCTCTCAGTTCTACATCCTGACTTGCAACATTTACATCCGTAAACATTGCATGTAACGTTATCCTTCCCTTATATCCGCCTAAATCCCTTTTTAATATATCTTTTGTGTCTTCTAACGTAAGTTCACTGCTCTTATATAAAGGAATTCTGCTTATCTCTATACCTGTATTTAATTCTTCAGCTAACAGTACCGAATCCCTTATTGTTTCTTTTGCCGATGATGATATTAATAGTTTGTTATTCCCTTTATTCATTTCGTTTCCGTTATGTTTATCATTTTTAAATTCTTTTTATCCGCAAATTCTTGTATTACGTTAGTTATTATCGAGGTTAGCAATTTATCCGTGAAATCTTCAAAATCATAACTCAATCGCCTTATTTCAGGCGCCTTATCTCCCTCTGAATGCTTGATATCTATTAATAATTTCGTATATGCAGGATATGTTATTTGAATTTCGCTTTCTATATCTTCTTCTCTTATTGAAAATTTACTTTCCGTTTCGCTTACCGTATAATCTATTTTCGCCTCAGGATATTTTCCGCTGTTTAATGATTGCATTTGATAAAATACAGGTGCAATTATTGTTTCTATATTCTCAAAAAATTCCTTTTTAAAATCTTTGAATCTCTTGCCGTTCTCATCCCTTATATCCATTACTTGCGCAGCTTCATTAAAGGATAAATTATATAAATAATTAAACTCTATTCCCGCTGAAATTTGATCCTTCAAGCTTCTGTATAATACAGGCTCCATTTCTTCAAAAGATGCGGTTATTTCTGCTGCTATCGCATATATTTTACATTTGTTTTGCAGTTTGTTCCTTATTCTTGATGCTACCGCCTTCGCTCCTGATATGCCTGAATCGTATAATATCAGGTAAAAATCAGCTCCCCTGCCGTATGCTACTATATCGTTTCCTCTGGGTGCTGACTTTATCTCTTTTGCTATTTCGGTTATGTTGATTTTCTTATTGCCTGTTGTTACGGGTTTTATACACATAAATATTGTATTATCCGAATTCTCTTCCAAGCTCTGCCCGAAAAAATGCCCTAATGCATTATTCGCCTGCTCCTTTTTGTATAATCCCGTTTGCTTATCTATTATATTTGCGGAAACTAATATTTCGTTATTTGTATCTATCTGTCTGTATAATATTGATTTTTGCAACGTTAAAAATATTCTCATCAATATTATCGAGTCCGCATCACTTAAGAAAAAGAAATCGTCTATTCCGTTATCAAATGCATACATTAATTTCTCTTCCGTAAATGTATCCGTAACAAATATTATTGGAACTTTATTTAACGACTTTATTGCTCTTATCTCTTTTATTATTCCGATTGAATCACTGTTGCTGCAATATACTATTATTATTGACGGCTGAGTTGAATTTAATACGGAGATAGCTTCAATGTATGATACTATTTTTATAATATCACATTCCCTTAACAACTTTATTTTATCTTGAATTTGATTGCCTATTCTAAAATCATTTGAAATTATTAATAATGACCCCTGTTTCAAGATGCTCTCCTTTTATCATTAAAACATACCTTTTTTTCTGAAATAATATACTACCGCTGCTGACGTTATTATCGCTAAAAATACTACTATTATAAATCCGTATGTATTATTACCGTAAGGAACAGGAACATTCATTCCCCACAAACCGCCTATCATTGTAGGTATTGACATTATAATTGTTATCGCAGCCAAAAATTTCATTACCTGGTTTAAATTATTGTTTATTATAGATGCAAAACCTTCCATCATCGCTTCTAGAATCATTCGGTGCATATCTACCATCTCTATAGCCTGACGGGTATCTATTATTACATCTTCAAGTAAATCTATATCCTCTTCCGTGTTCTTTAAGTAATTACCGGTCGTGGAATTTGTTAACCTCATTATCTTTTGCAATACTATATCATTATCCTTCAGAGCTGTTGAAAAATATACAAGAGTCTTCTGTATCTCCATTAACTGGAATAACGCCTTGTTATTGGTCGCCTTTTGCAGTTCCGTTTCGATATTATCCGTCGTCCTGTTTATTATATCCAAATATTTTAAGTAAAATTTTACCGACCTGTATAATATCTTTAACATAAATTCCGTCTTATTTCTTGTATCAAACGTATATGCTGTCTGCTCGTTGAATGACGAAAGTATGTTATTATCCTTTGAACATACTGTTATTATGGAGGTCGGTGTGTATATTATACCCATAGGCAATGTATCAAAACACCCGTCTTCCGTCATTATCGGTAAATTCGTTATTATCAGTATGTTTCCATCTTCTATCTCTATACGTGAACGCTCGTCTAAGTCCAGTGAATTTAACAGGAAATCTTCGTCCAACCCTAAAACCAATGAAACTTGCTTTATCTCTTCTTCATTAGGTGATATTAGACTGAACCATGACCCTGATACCGCCTCACTTATACTTAGTTTACTCAATTTTTTATTGTCTTCTGTTTTGAGTATTTTTATCATAGCTCTGTTCTCTATCGCTCTTTTTCATTAAATCATAAATTTTACTATTTTTAAAGTATTATATACTTTTTGTATGATATTTATTCTTAATAAAAAAGAGCGCAAACGCACTCTTTTTATATCACTATTCTTCTCTTTATTATTTATTTTTTATTCCTTAGTCCAATAATGTTTCCAATATAGCTGCATTCTTTATGGCTAATGCATTCTCTCTCACTCTGTTCCTGTGTATATATGTCCTTAAAGCTTCTCGGATTAATTCACTTCTCGTCCTATTCTCATTATTCGCAACTTTATCTATTTCACCAAGAAAATTCTCGGGCATGGATATTAATACTCTTGCCATTTCTTTCTCCTGCTTTTTTCTCTTATATTTATAAAGTTTTCTTTGTAATATAAATTGATTACTCTGTATATATTTTTTCTATATTATTTACAAAACTTTATATATATCTGAGTCTGTTTTCATCTATTAATTTTAACAATAATTTCTCGTCCGTCATTCCCTCGGTCTTTTGGGACTTAAATGCAGGATTATTATATAAAAATATAAATTTATTCTTATTCGTTGTTATTTTGTATAAGTTTCTTATTTCTTGAGGAAACTTTAAATAATATAATGATAATTTATCCGTATTTTTTGAAGTACTCAATTCGTTTTCAATACATACCAATATTACTATGCTCTTTAACTCCAACGCTGAATCGGTTGTTATATTCTCTTCTTTTATATATGATAAATAATCCGTTATTATTTCTCTTAAATCTTTCTCCTCTGCTTTGTATATCGGATTTGCTGCTATTGTGCTTATCTTTTGCCCGTATGCAGCTAATATATCATCGCTTGTTATGCCTTTTTTTATTCTAGCTTCCGTTTCCTCTAATATTGCCGAAATCTTTTTATATGACTTCTCGTTCAGTACACCTTTTGTGTGAAAATTTTCCGCCTCTTTCTCATAGGCATTCCAAAAATCACTTAAATTACCGTTCTTCCTGTTTATACAATTGATATATGAACTATTTAACTCCGGTATTATTTTTATTATCGCCTGAGCGTATAAATAATCAAAAATTGTATTCTTTTCTCTTGCTATTCCTTTTGTTGTACTGACTAAATCTTTTATTTTACTGTCTATACTTTTAAATCTGTTTACAATCTCTTTTGTATAATTATCCTCGGCTGTCAATTTATAGTATTTTATTACTTCGTTATATACATTTTCAGCACTTATTTCTATCGGATTATTTATTTTTTTCTCTAAATCCTCAAAATCCGCATAAAAACTTTTTTGATTTTGGCTGTTTATTGATAATAAATTTCTTAATGCTATCGTGTATACTCCGGAATTAAACTCGGTATTGTCGGCTTCTTCTGCTGCCTTTTGCCAAAAAATCGTATTAATGTTTGTTATTTTGTTATCTTCCAGTATTGATTTAAATGTTTCTGCGCCTGCTGATTTCCTTATATTCGCCAGTTTATCCATATAATCAATTTCTTTTGCAAGTTCTGCTATATATCTTTTTATATCGGTATTTTGTTTCGTATTTACTACTATTTCTCCGCTTCCGATTTCAAATCGTACTATCCTTTTATCCTCTAAATCGCCTTTCTCTATACTTATTTCTGTTAAATCATCGGGATATCCGTATAAATTGAGCAGCTTATTGCTTATGTATCTTATTGAATTTTCACTTATTATATTGTTTTGCTTTAATTCATCCAATAATTTATAAAAATCAGTTTTATCGGCTTTCGACTTTTTCTCCGCTACTACTGTTTTTGTATAAGTTTCTTCCGGTTCAAAATCCTTCGAACTGTAACTATTTTTAACCGTTATATTTGTTGATTCTCCCGATTCGGGATTTGGCTTTTCCACGTTATAAAATGGCTTCTTTTGTTTTGAATATTCCAATAACTCATCAAATGATTTATTTTCTTTTAATTTCTTTAAATCATTCGGATATGATATATATAAAACTAAAACTATAAATAAAAACAGTAAAAATACTATAAATTTTAGAGAAATCAGTTGTTCTTTATTTCTTCGCATAATAACCCCTTCAAGGTATTATTATATCATACTAACCTATTATTCTCCAAAAAATTTATGAATAAAAATAATTTATGCTTGAATATCTAATCCGCCGAATTTGGGTGTTGATCTTGCTATCTTCTTCCCAAGGCTTTTTTCTAAAGCTTCCATTGTTTTTTGAAGTACTGTATATTTTGTTTCGTTTGCTTTTGTTTGTAATTCAAACGTGTCTGCCCCGCCAAATGAGGGCTTTATCGGCTGACAGCCGCTTCCGATAGAAGAAAGCATTGCATTTGAAGCACCCATCATTTTTGATGCAGCTATATTTTGTCCTATTAATGCATTTTGCATTGCAAAATATGTACTTATCACAACATTTTCTCCTTACTGCCTATATTATATCATGGTTTTTTTATTTTTTAAACCCTTATGTGAAGTTTTATGTGATTCTTTGTCTACGGAACAGGATCATATCCGCCCGGATGTAACGGATGACACTTTAGTATCCTTTTTATCCCTAAATAACCTCCCTTTATTACTCCGTATTTTATTATTGCCTGCTTCGTATACTCCGAACACGTCGGATAAAATCTGCATACCGCTGGTGTATACTTTGAAAAAAATTGATATATCCCTATTAATCTTATTAAAATCTTCTTTATCACTTTTAATACACCGTTACTTCCGCTTCCTTTTCCTCTTCCT
>CANQLK010000095.1 GCA_947624665.1 Candidatus Gastranaerophilales bacterium | reverse complement strand
AGTATATTATCAAATGGCAAAAGATAATTTGCTGTTTGAAAAGCTCTCTATAATTGAACCTAAAACAAATGTTCCCGTAAATTCATTGGTATTGCAATGCTTTTGGTCTTGTATATTAATAATCTTCTGCGGGAATTACAGTGAACTGTTGGATTATGTAATATATGCGGCATTAATATTCTATGTTTTGACTGCAATAGGGATATTCATATACAGATACAGATATAAAGAAACCATAAAAAATAAAATAAACAGCATTTATAATTTATTTTTTATAATAATCGGAAGTTATATAATATATTCGTTGACAATTCATAAATTTGTAAATTCAGTAAAAACTCTAATCATAATAGCAACGGGAATACCTATATATTTGTTATGGAAAAAGATAAAGAACAAAAACTTGTATAAAATTAAATAAACGGTTATCATAAAAATAACAACAGATAAAATAGAGGTAATATATGATAATAGATGACTTGTTAAATGAAGTTGTTCAGCATAGAGCAAGCGATTTGCATATATCTGTAGGACTTCCGCCGGTAATAAGGGTAGATGGAAATTTATTAAGAACAAAATATGAACCGTTGACCTCAGAGGCGACTGAAAATTTATTATTTCCGATGCTAACGAATGAACAAAGACGAATATTGGAACAAAACTGGGAGCTTGATATGTCATACGGTATATCGGGGCTTGGCAGATTCAGGGTAAATATATATAAAAACAAAGGTACTTATGCTGCCGCATTCAGAACTATTACCAGTGATATTCCATCATTTGAAACATTGGGGTTATCAGAGGTAGTAAGAACAATCACTAAAAAACCGAGAGGTCTGATACTTGTAACAGGGCCGACAGGAAGCGGTAAATCAACAACCCTTGCTTCAATGATAGATTACATCAACGAAACACGAAGCGAACATATATTAACAATCGAAGACCCTATCGAATTTGTGCATAAATCGAAGAAAAGTGTAATTCACCAAAGAGAATTGGGACAAGATACCCGTTCATTTTCAAATGCTTTAAAATCATCATTAAGAGAAGACCCCGATATTATACTGGTCGGCGAAATGCGTGATATAGAAACAATAAGTTTGGCGTTAACGGCAGCTGAAACGGGACACTTGGTATTCGGAACATTACATACAAGCTCGGCAAGCCAAACAATCGACCGTATAATAGATGTTTTTCCTGAAGGTCAGCAGCAACAGATACGTGTTCAGCTTGGAGGATGCTTAGAAGCTGTATTTGCCCAGACACTTTTACCGAAATTGCAGCTTGACGGTACGAAAAAAGGCAGAGTTATGGCTCAGGAAATTTTGGTAAAAAATAATGCCATAGCAAATATGATAAGAGAAGGAAAGTCCGCTCAAATATATTCGGCAATCCAAACAGGAGCAGGACAAGGCATGCAAACTCTTGAAGCTGCGCTTGCAAATCTTTACAGAAATAAACTTGTAAGTGCTGAAGATGCTTTTGCAAAATCCCAAAGACCCGAAGAATTTAAACGTCTTGCAGGAATTACGTCAGATATTAATTTTGAAGATAATAATTAACAAACATAAAATAAGAAAGTAATTATCAAATCCGCCATTAAAAGAAAAACAGTAGATTTAATGGCGGCTTTTGTTGTGGAAATACCAACGTTTTTTGCACCGCCTGTTGTCTTATAGCCTTGAGTAGCACAGACAAGCGGAATAAGAATTCCGAAAATAACGGCTTTTAAAAGACTTATATAAATATCTCTTGTATTTAAGAATTGCCAGACGGAAGAAATATATCTGTTAGGATGAAGTCCTATAGTGAAATAAGAAACAATCATACCGCCAAGGACACCGAATAATTCGGCAAGAATGACAACCATGGGAACGGTAATTGCGCCTGCAATAATTCTCGGCGCAAAATAATAACCGATAGGATCAACTTTAAGCGTTTTAATTGCATCAACTTGAGAAGTAACCTGCATATTAGCTATTTCGGCACTGATAGCGGTACCAGCTCTGGCACTGACAGCTAAAGCGGCAAAACCGGGGGCGAGCTCTCTGATAAGCGCAACCGCTAGGAAACCGCCAACATAACTTTCGGCGCCCGACATAAGAAATTGCTTTGATACCTGAAGTGAAATTATCGCAGCAGCTATAAATACTATGCTTAAACTGATGGGCAGTGAATCATAACTTATCATTGCAGCTTGAGATAACACAGACGAAAATTTCGCATTCCCGTTCAGAATGTATTTTATCGTTTGAATTAAATTTTGTATGCAAAGACCTAAGAAACTTATCATATTATGCTGCCTCAATTATATTTTATCATAAGCTTCTGTTAAAGAAAGAGGCAACCTCCTTATAAGGAATAAAATGTGAAATCGGTCTGCCGTGAGGGCAAGTATAAGGATTTTTTGTTGTTCTTAAATTTTTGACAATTTCTTCCATTTGCCACGGGGTAAGCTTTTCCCCCGCTTTAACAGAGGCTTTACAGGAAGTGGTAATTAATATCTTTTCTTCAATAGTATCCAATTTACTATTTGTTGAATCTCTTAAATTTGTTAACAATTCCGATAGAACATCATTAAGATTTGCATTAGAAAGCACTTGAGGAATTTTTTTAAAAATGACTTGCGTGTTAGAAATTTTCTCAATTTTATAACCGAATTTTTCAAGATTATTTTTAGAATTTTCTAACAGATCAACATCTGTTGCCTCTAAATCCATAACATCGGAAATAAATAATAATTGAGAAGCAATTTGCTTTTCGCTTTTTAATTTTTCATATATATAGCGTTCTTGAGCTATATGTTGGTCTATAATTTCAAGATTATCTTCATTTTCAACCAAAATATAAGTATTTTTAAACTGTCCTATTATATTGATTTTCTTAAAATTAGCGGGATTTTCAAAACTGATTTCCATAGGTTTTTGACAGACAAACGGTTTTTCAGTGAATTCTTTTTCCGATTTAAAATTCATATTTATGGGAAAAACTGATGAATTTTGTGTGGGTTCATCGGTTTTGAAAGGTTCTTCATTAATAGATTTAGTAATTGGGATTATATTAATCGGTTGTGCGGGTTTAGAGTCAGCAGAAGAGTTTTTAACGGCATTAAGAGCAAAATCGATGGCGGAGTATACAAAATTAAATATTTGATTAGGATTTTTATACCTGACTTCACGTTTTGTGGGATGAACATTAACGTCAATATCATCATTTCCGATACTCAAATTTAAAACAATAAAAGGGTATCTGCCGGAAGGTAACATATTCTTATATGCTGTATCAATAGCTTTTAATAAAACAGGGCATTTAACGGTTCTGTTATTTATAAATGTATATACAGATTTCTTGCTTGAACGTGTATAGCTTGGTACGGAAGCAAATCCCGTTATTTTTAAACCCGAAAGTTTGTCTTCTTTATTTATTTCTTTTAATTCTTTAATAATATCATTGGAGTAAATTTCACTAATTCTGGTAATTAAATTTGAATTTTGAGCAGCCGAAAGAACGACGGAATTATTATGTTTTAATGTGAAAGATATATCAGGATGAGAGAGTGCAAGTGCTTGAACTAGTTCTTGAATATAAGAAAATTCGGTTTTCTCGTTTTTTAAAAATTTAAGTCTTGCTGGTTGATTGAAGAATAAATCATTAACCTCCATAATGGTACCTTGTGCGCAACCTGTTTTAGAAGCATTAACAACGGAATTAACGGATTCAACTTTTGTTCCGAAGTCAAAATCTGCGGTTCGGGTTGTGCAGGTAACTTTGGCAATGGAAATTATACTTGCAAGAGCTTCACCTCTGAATCCTAAGGTATTAATGTTAAATAAACCCGTTTCATCGGATAATTTACTTGTGGCATGCTTTGTAAAAGCAAGCTGAATGTCATCGGGATAAATGCCCGATCCGTTATCCGCAATACGAATATTTCTGCAATTATTCGAAACAGATATCTCGATTTTAGAAGCACCTGCATCTATCGAATTTTCAACAAGTTCCTTTACAACACTGTATGGTCTTTCAATAACTTCCCCTGCTGCAATTTGATTTATAAGATTGGTTGATAATTGTTTTATTCGTTTCATAATCTAATTTTAATACATTAAATCATAAGATGTTATTTAACTGATAAATAGTTTTACATTTGTTATTTTTTTTTAGTTTATTTATAATTAATAATTATAAGAAAGGTAAATAATGGAAAAAGAAAATTTAGTATCCGGCATGCGTTCAACAGGTAAACTGCATTTGGGACATTATATGGGAGTTATAACAAACTGGGTAGCACTGCAGGAAAAATATAACTGCTTTTATTTCGTCGCAGACTGGCATGCACTGACAACTAAATATGATAAAACCGAGAATCTGAAGCAGGATAAACTGGACGTAGTAACAGACTGGCTTGCTTGTGGAATAAATCCCGAAAAATCAACAATATATTTCCAATCAAGCGTATTACAAATAGCGGAATTACATATATTATTAAGCATGATAACTCCAAATAACTGGGTAGAGCGAGATCCTACGTTAAAAGATATGGTAAAAATTTTAAAGAGTAAAAACGAGGATAATTCTGAAAATATGCCGCAAATGAGCTACGGTTTATTGGGATATCCGGTATTGATGTCTGCAGATATAATGGCAATGAACGGAGCCATAGTTCCCGTCGGTGTGGATCAATTGGCACACCTTGAAATTACACGTGATATAGCAAGAAGATTTAATAATATATATAAAACTGAACTATTCAACGAACCGAAACCGAGATTAACACAAATTCCATTGCTGCAAGGTGTAGATGGGCAAAAAATGGGTAAATCCTTCCATAATGATATAAAAATTTCGGATGATGAAGTGACAACAAGCAAAAAAATAATGCAGTGCATAACGGATAGAAGTCGAGCAAGAAAAGATGACCCCGGACATCCCGATAAATGTGAAGTGGCATTTAAATATTATCAGGTATTTGCAGAGAATGAGATAATCACTCAGGTTAAAAGCGAATGCAAGGCAGGAAAAAGGGGATGTGCTGATTGTAAAAGACAATTGGGCTGCATAGTAAATGAAAAATTTGCACCAATAAGAGAAAAACGGTCAGAACTTCAAAAAGATATCGACAAGGTCAAGGATATAATAAACGAGGGAAACAAAAAAGCCGCTATGGAAGCGGAAAAGACACTTAAAAAAGTCAGAGATGCTGTAAATATATAAGGTTTTAATTGTGGCAAAAATAAAAGTATTGACAATATTCGGAACAAGACCTGAGGCAATAAAAATGGCGCCTCTTGTAAAAGAACTCGAAAAAAATAAAGAATGCTTTGAAAGCATAGTATGCGTAAGCGCACAACACAGGCAGATTTTGGATCAGGTATTGGAATTATTTAAAATAAAGCCTGATTATGATTTGAATATAATGAAAGAAAATCAAAATTTATGGACTCTGACAAGCGATGTTCTGTTGAAAACAAAAGATGTAATAGAAAAAGAACGTCCCGACGTTGTTTTGGTACACGGAGATACAACAACCTCAATGGGAGCGGCATTATCGGCGTTTTATGCTAAAGTTCCGGTTGGGCATGTGGAAGCAGGACTTAGAACTTTTGATAAATATTATCCTTTTCCCGAAGAAATAAACAGAGTATTTACCGATGCAGTATGTACATACCATTTTGCACCGACAGAAAAATCATGCCAAAATTTAAAAGAGTCAAAAATATCCGAAGAACATATTTATAAGACAGGTAATACCGTAATAGATGCACTTTTATATACGGTAAAAAACCACGAAACTGAAATAGAAGGACTGAAATTAAATCCAGAACTGAAAACAATATTGTTAACCTCCCACAGACGGGAAAATTTTGGAGAACCTATAAAAAATATTTGCAAAGCAATACTTGAACTGCTTAAAAATAATAAAGATATAGAATTTGTATATCCCGTGCATCCTAATCCGAACGTGAGAAAACCGGTATATGAACTGTTGGACGGGCATGAAAGAATACACTTGATAGAACCTTTAGAATATGCGCAATTCTGTACGTTAATGAAGAAATCATATATAATAATGACGGATTCGGGCGGAGTTCAAGAGGAAGCGCCGTCATTAGGAAAACCCGTATTGGTGCTGAGAGATACAACAGAACGTCCCGAGGCCGTAGAATATGGTACGGTAAAATTAGTCGGTACGGATAGAGAGAAAATAGCAGCGAACGTGCAATTGCTACTGAGCAATGAAAACGAGTATAAAAAGATGTCCGAATCCATAAATCCGTATGGTGACGGAAATGCTTCAAAACGAATAGTTGAAGTGTTAAAAGGAATAAAATAAGAAAACAAGTTTACAAAACTTAATATACGTAAAATAAAGTATTGATTTTAAAATGTGTTTAAATTAGATTAATAAACGTGGTTAATTCCACGGACTGAAAGCCGGTTACGAGAAGTAACAGATAATAAATTCTAATCACCTAATGGTTAAAGGAATGGTGATAAAATTTAGAAGTTAAGGAATTAACATAAGCCTAATGACTTTTCAAGCGAAAAAGTAAACAGACTTGAAAAGTTAGAAAGGTCGAAAAAAATCGGACCTTGACAAGAGAATAGCTGAAGACGAAAAAAATACCTGTTGATTTTGAGAAAAAGAGACGGACACGA
>CANQLK010000094.1 GCA_947624665.1 Candidatus Gastranaerophilales bacterium | reverse complement strand
ACAAAGTCCGGTAAGCGAGGTCGGAAGCGAGTACAAGGCGGCAGCCGAAGGAGCGACAAGACCGAGCGTAAAGCAATTTCAAGACAGCAAGTATAATGTTGCGACACCAGATTAAATATGTGAGCTGTATATGGAAAATAATAATAAAACAGAAGTAATAGTTATAGGAGCTGGCCCCGCAGGAGTCAGTGCGGCGATTACGCTTGCAAGAGCAGGGAAAAAAGTACTGTTGGTTGACAGGTCAGATAATGCAGGGGATAAAAATATATTTGGCGGCTGCATTTACGAACATCAAACAAAAGATATATTCTATAATTTTAAAGAAGAAGCACCCGTTGAAAGAATTGTTACAGAAGAAAAAATTATTATGCTGACAGATGAAGAATCAGCAGAGTTTACCTATAAACATCCTATTTCAAACGATAACGCTTCATATACCGTATTGCGCAGAAAATGGGACAAATGGTGCGTGGAACAAGCAGTCAAAGAAGGTGTTTGTTTTGCACCTAAAACGTTGGTAAAAGAATTAATATATGAAAACGGAACCGTTAAAGGAATAAAAACTCAATTTGAAGACTATTATGCGAATATAGTAATCGTTGCAGACGGCGTTAATTCGTTATTAGCCAAACAAATAGGATTGAGAAAGAGATTGGAAAATAAAAACGTTACATTAAACGTAAAAGAAGTATATCGCCTCCCTAAACAAAGGCTGGAGGACAGATTTAATCTAAACGAGAACGAAGGAATTGCCGCAAAAATTCTCGGCGGGCCGTTAAAGAATATGTTTGCAATGGGATTTCTTTACACAAATAAAGATACAATATCAATCGGATACGGTGCTTCTTTGGATGAACTGATAAAACATAAAATCAAGCCCTATGACTTAATGGAAAAATTAAAAGAACACCCTTCAATATCAAAATTACTGAAAGATGCGGAATTTATCGAATACGGAGCGCACATGATTCCTGAAGGTTCACTGGAATCAATTCCGAAAGTATATGATAACGGAGTTATGATAGCAGGAGATGCTGCAGGATTAGTTAATAATATTCATTTTGAAGGAACAAATCTTGCAATGCTCAGCGGAAAACTTGCAGCCGAAACAGCTGTTTTTGCACTGGAAAAAGGTGACTACTCCGCATGCGTACTTTCGAAATATTACAAGAAGCTTAAAAATTCCATAATCATTAAAGATTTGCACACTCATAACAATACCATTGAATTTTTGAAAAAACATATAAATACAATAACCTCTTTATACCCCGAACTATCATGTAAGTTCTTTTCAATACTTTCATGTGCGGACGGTATGCCAAAACAGCAAAAATATAACAAATTTTTTACTGAAACTTTAAAATCGGGAGTAATAAAGAAATCAATCCCAATCGGTATATTTGCGATGGAGAAATGTCTGAAGAAATGAATATCAATGAAAAATTAGCAAGTTTAAAATATAATAAAGCAAATGAAAGCCATTTAACTGTAGATAATGACGTATGTATGAGATGCAAAGAAAAACCATGCACATATATATGTCCGGCAAATGTATACGAATGGTGCAATGACAAATGTATAATGAAAATAAGATATGAAAACTGTCTTGAATGCGGGGCTTGCAAAATAGCCTGCGAAAAAGACAACATAGTCTGGAAATATCCCGACTCGGAATATGGTGTTAAATTTAAAAACGGTTAAGAAGGAGAGTTATTATGCGTGAAGAATACAATAACAAACAAAGAAGATGGTATGACAAAGACCCTATTTTATCACGTTCTATGAAAACCCTCGAAGCTTCCGACGATGAAACTCAAATTAAGGTAGCTTTGAATTTAATAAAAATAATTGTTGAACATAATCTTGCATTCAGTGAATACACAGATGTAAACGAAATAATAGAAGCCGTTGAAGAAGGTATGGATGAAAGAGCAAACTCCAGATGGTACGATATAGACAGAACAGTGAGAGCTGCCATTAACATGCTTCAAAATTCTCCTGCCGAAACTCAAAAAATCATTGCAAAAGAAATGGCTAAAATTGTTATCGACAAAATAAAGTCCGATAAAGATATAGAAGAATTAAAAAAAGAACTGGAACAACAAGAATCGACATAGAAAAGGATAGGCATATAATGTCGTTCCGCACAGAATGGAAAATAAAGAATATACAGCCTGATGAAGATTTTATCCGTTATTGCGAAGGCAGTAAAATTCTTGCCCGTATGCTGCTTAACAGAGGTATTAATACGCAGGATAAAGTCTTTAACTTCCTTAATCCGTTAAAAGCAAAGCTTATAGATTTTAATGCGTTCAAAGATATTCAAAAAGCTTATGAACGTGTTAAGTACGCAATAGACAATAATGAACACATAACCGTATACGGTGATTTTGATGCGGACGGAGTTACTTCAACTGCAATTCTCTACCTTACCCTTAAAGAAATAGGTGCGAATGTCGATTATTACCTTCCCGACAGAAACAGTGAAAGCCACGGGCTTAACACAAAAGCAATTGTTAATCTGATTGCGAAGAAAAAAACAAAACTCATAATTACCGTTGACTGCGGAATATCTAATATATCAGAAGTTTCGTTTGCTAAAGGATTTAAAACAGATATAATAATTACCGATCACCACGAAGCACCAGAAGTTTTACCCGATGCCTATGCGATTTTAAACCCCAAAGCACCTGATAATATCGATTCTTCTTTAAATATAGATGATATAAACAGTCTTAGCAGGCTTGCAGGAACAGGTGTCGCATTTAAATTTTCCTGTAAATTATTGCAAGAGTACAATAAAGAAACTGTCGTCAATAAATTACTTCCACTTGCAGCTATAGGAACAGTAGGAGATGTAGTTGAACTGATAGGCGAAAATCGTTCCATTGCAGCAATGGGTATTGAACTTATAAAAAACAACATTCATACAGGCATAAGCAAATTACTTAAGTCTTCCGGTATTGAGGATATCAAATCCGTTACCTCCGAAAATATCGCCTTTAACATTGTTCCGAGATTAAATGCGGCAGGTCGTCTGGACTCGGCTGATACGGCAATTAAATTATTGATTTCCGATAATGATGAAGACATTGAAGCTTCCATTAAAATACTGAATGACTTGAACACCTTAAGACAGCAGCTTTGCGAAGAAACATTTAATACAGCCGATAATATGTACAAATCAGATATTATACATAATAAAAAATGTATTATTCTGCTAAATGACAACTGGCATATAGGTATTATCGGAATTGTATGTTCAAAACTTGTTGAAAAATACAATAAACCCGTATTCCTTATGACAAGAGATTCAATAAATAATAATATCATAAGATGCTCTTGCCGAAGTATACAGGATTTAAATATTCACGAAATTTTATCGCTGCATAAAGACTTATTTGAAGGCTTCGGCGGACATAAAATGGCAGCCGGATTCTCTTTTAATGAAACTAAAATATCCTTTGAAAAATTTAAATCCGCTCTTTCCGCATCAATTGATGAATATTCTCGGGATATAAATTTTAACGAAATAGCAATAAATGCAGAAATGCAACTTGAACCGGAAGATATTAATAAAGACCTGTTAAATATCATTATGAAAATGGAACCTACAGGTGCAGCTAATCCTTCACCTTTATTTGTTATAAATAATGCAAATCTTAAAGATTTTAAACTTATGGGGCAAAATAACAACCATTTAAAAATGTTTATTACAAAAAATAATTCCTCAGCTCTCGAATGCGTAAAATGGAACTGCCCAAATTTCTCTCTGCCGTTGAATTCGAATTTGGATATTCTGTTTTCCTTAAAATTAAACAGCTTTAATAATACTGAAACTATTCAGCTTATACTTAATGATATTCACAATGAACTTTTAAATCAAAAAAATTCTTTTTCCGAAATAAAAATACTGGATCATAGAAATAAAACAAACATTATCACTCAGGTAACGGATTTTGTATTATCAACAAAGAAAAAAACAGGAATATTTATTGAAAACAATAAGTTGATAAAACAATTAAATATACCTGAATCGGTTAAGGAAAAAATATTTTCATCGGAAGATATACCCTCTGATATGCAGCAATTAATGTTTTTTGATATTCCAAAAACAAAAGAAGACTTTATTAATATTTCCAAAACTTCAGGTGCAAACATTATTCATCTCATGAATTTTAACCGCACGGAATTAAATACGGACGGTTTAATTTCAAATTTATCGGGCATGCTGAAATATTCGCTTGCGAATATGAATGGAGAAGTAGATATAAACAGACTTGCAAAAGCGCTTGATGTTAATAATGAAACAGTGGAGTGTGCTCTTACATTATTTGAATCAATGGATATAACCAATCCCGATAAATCGGAGGACGACAAATATAAAATTACTTATATTCATCCTATGGAACTTTCCAAAATAAAGAATTGCGAAATATACGCAGAACTCGATGATATGATTAAAAACATTAATGATTTCAGAAATTTTTACACAAACTCATCAATAGATGAAATGAAGGAACTGATATTATGCTAAATATAATAGAATCGATATTTAAGCCGAAAAAAAGAGAATACGTAAGCTGTGATTTAATCGAACACGGGCTTGATTTTTTTACGAACAGCATTAATTTTTGCTGTAGAATTCCGCCAACAGACAAAGGCTATAAAAAAATACTGGAAAATTATAACGGTGAATTAATAAACTGGAAGAATTTTTTTCAAATAAAAAGAAAATACAGAGAGCAGATGAAGCGGGGCGAGATTGTTCCGGAGTGCAGAAATTGCATTTATCTTCAAAAAAAAGAATGGGATAATGATGATTACATATCATTTATCAATTTTAATAACTGGACAATATGTAATGAACACTGCGTGTACTGTTGGTTAAATGATGAGGATAAAATTCATCAGACACAATATAATGTATATCCTGCAATAAAAGATATGGCAAAAAGAGGCTATCTGAGGAAAGGCGGTCATATAACAATTGCAGGCGGGGAACCTTGCGTTGCACCCGAATTTAATGACTTAATCAAGCTCTTTCTTGATTATGATTTATCAAATATAAGAATTCTTACCAATGCCACAAAATACAGCCAAATTGTGGAAGAAGGTATTAAATCGGGGAAAATGAATATAGTTGTTTCCGTTGATTCGGGAACAAAAGAGACATTTATAAAAGTTAAACGATACGATTTTTACAATAAAGTTTGGGACAATATAAAGCGATACGCCGCTGTTCAACCCGTACCGGATAGAGTTAAAACAAAATTCATTTTAATTCCCCAGGTAAATGATTCTAAAGAAGAAATTGAAGCGTGGTTGAATAAATCCATAGAATGCGGAGTATCACACGTTGCTTTTGATGTCGAAATGATGTGGTATAACAAGAATAAAGATAATTTGCCGCAAACACTTCTTGACATTGTCAAATATACTCTTGAAAAAATCAAAGAACATAATCTTGAAGTCGAACTCATAGACAGAGGTTATATTCTCGCTCAAATTATAAATAAATAGAGTTATAATCAAAAGAATAATTTTTGTTTTAATAAAATGTGTTATCTTTTTTTTAAAAAGGAGAAGCATTATGAATTTAATATTGAAATGGATTATTTTTGCTTTATTGATTATGCTGATTGCGTGGGTAATCCCCGGAATAAACATAACGGGATTTGCAAGTGCATTAATTGTTGTTTTGGTAATGAGTATAGTTAATCTTTTTGTAAGACCGTTGATAAACTTAATTTCACTACCTCTAAACGTATTAACTTTCGGGCTTTTCAGCTTAGTTATAAATACACTTTTGTTTTTATTAATAGCAAAATTTTCACCGGGATTTCAGATAGAAGGATTTTGGAGCGGATTTTTCGGCGCTCTGATATTATCTGTTGCAACACCTTTAATAGACAAAATTAAAGTAAAAAAAGCTTAGGAATATTATATAAGTTCTGATTTTGCATTTTAACAAAGAAACCAAAAAGCAATTTATTAAAAAAACAGGAATAAAATATTATTCCTGTTTTTTAAATATAATAATCATAATCCAAAATAGGAACGGGAATTTTTAAAGTCTTATAAGCCGAAGTAACATTAAATTCCAAAAATGCTTTTATATTCTGCTCAGTTACTCTTTTAACGAAATAGTCACTAAGTTTTACAATTTTTTCAAGCTGTCTTTTTTGAACCTCGGGTGAAGTTTCCTGAATAAAGACGTTATTATCAGCATTAAGTACAAGCTTATCAACTCCTGCCTTTAAGCTTTTATTAATCCATAAATCAATTTCTTTTTCGTTATCATTAACATCGGGAACAATAATATATTTTAAAGAAATATAATTTTTATTATAACTTTTTTTAACTTTCACATATTTTTTTATATTTTTCCAAACCGTATTATAGGATTTAACCCCCTTAACTTTTTCATGAATTTTTTCAGACCCGGCATCAATTGATACACAAAGACTTACATTCCCTTTTTTGATACCTTCTTCTAAAGTTTTATTGTACAGAATTGCATTTGAATGGACAATAATAAATCTGACATTTGCATCAATTAACAGTTTGAGTAAATCATTAAACCTATAGTATAAAGTAGGTTCCCCACCCGCAAAATCAACCGCCGTCAGTTCATTTACATATTTTTTGTTAATCAGGTCTTTTAAAACGG
>CANQLK010000093.1 GCA_947624665.1 Candidatus Gastranaerophilales bacterium | reverse complement strand
CTGCAGCGCGTGATAGGCGCGGTACATCAGGCTATAGCCGTCCAGCAGAACGAGCTTCCCCATCAGAAAGCCTCCCCCTTTTACAAGAATCTCGATAGTATTATATCAAATCGGCGCACTGGCTTCATTTGCAAGAGCATATAAACTTGAAATAGAGCATGTAAGACCTCACGGAGCGATGTACAAACTTGCAAGCGAAAATTATGAATTTTCACTTGCAATAGCTAAGGCAATAAAGAAATTTGATAAATGGCTAAGCTATACCTGTTTGGATAATGAAAATTTAACAAGAGTATCGGAGGAAGCAGGTATTGTGGTTAACAGAGAAGTATTTGCCGATAAACCTTATACTCAGGATTTCAAAGCGGATTGGGAATCAAAAAGATACATAAACGATGAGGACTGCTTAAACAGAATAAGAACCATAATGTTTTCATCACAAATAAAGCTTGGAAACGGTCTTTTTATGCCCGTAAAATGTGACACAATTCACTTTGATACTAAAAATCCCAACATAATCCAAATATTAAAGAAAGCAAACGAAATAGTAACACCTGCTTCGACAAATTATAACAGAGCAGAAGTTTCAGGTTGGGTATAAGGAGAGTAAATAATGAAGCTCAACTATATATACAGTAAGATACCGAAAGATGCGGGATGGCTGTTACCGGGACTTGAAATAAAAAGATGGTTTTCACTCATTATAATCGGAACAGTATTGGCAACCATAGGTATTTGCATAATCTATAATCTAAAGCCGATATTCTATTTAATTAATATAACTACGAGAATAATACAAATGCTCCCGTCCGGAATGATAGGATGGGTATTTATAATAGCAGGCGCCATTTGTTTTTTCGTGGGCTGGCTGAACACAAATTATTCAATATTGGACGTTAATAATGAAAGAAACAGGCATGCGGTGCTTGAAGATTTATACAGAAGAAGGAAATTGAACAAGGGACCGAAGATAGTTGCCATAGGTGGTGGAACAGGACTATCTACAATGCTAAAAGGAATAAAGAAGATAACAAATAATATAACGGCTGTAGTAACCGTAGGCGATGACGGAGGAAGCTCGGGCAAGCTGAGAGAAGAATTAGGTGTGCTGCCTCCGGGGGATATAAGAAGCTGTATTGCAGCACTTGCCGATGATGAAGATTTGGTAACAAAATTATTTCAATTCAGATTTAAAGAATGTTCGGGGCTTGCAGGGCACAGCTTCGGAAATTTGTTTTTAACGGCAATGTGTGCAATTACGGGTGATATGGTAAGAGCGGTAAAAGAATCATCAAAAGTTCTTTCAATAAGAGGAAGGGTACTGCCCTCAACGCTCGATGATATGCGATTAGTTGCAGAAATGGATGACGGTTCGATAATTAAAGGAGAATCCAATATCCCCGAATCGGGAAAGAAAATAAAAAGATTATTTTCGGAGCCGAATAACTGCAAAGCATTGGAAGATGTAATATGGGCAATTCATGAAGCTGATTTAATCATACTCGGGCCAGGCAGTTTATATACAAGCGTAATTCCGAATTTGTTAATAAATGAAATAGCAAAAGCAGTAAATGATTCAAAAGCAAAGAAGATATATGTCTGCAACATAATGACACAACCCGGAGAAACAGACGGATTTAAAGTTTCAGACCACGTAAAAGCACTGATTGAACACGCAAAATACGATAAAATTATAGATGCGGTACTTGTAAACAATGATTTACCTAAAGAACTTTTAGCTCCATACAAAGATGCAGGCTCGGAACCCGTAGAAGCAGATAAGTCCGAACTTGAAAAAATGGGTATAGAAGTTGTACAAAAGAATTTAATACAGGATAAGCGTTATGAAGACGGTCACTCTTCTTTTGTAAGACATTCACCATCAAGACTTGCCAGAGTTATATACTACTGGTACAGAAAAAAACAAAAAGGAATAAATTAATGAATGAAATAATAAAACCCGTAACCGCAGAATCTTTTCAAAAGATGAAAAGAAACAACGAAAAAATTACAATGCTTACGGCTTATGATTGTTCAACCGCAAAATACATAGATGAATGCGGTATCGATTCGATATTGGTGGGTGATTCTCTGGGAATGACGATACTCGGATATGATACAACAATTAATGTTACGGTTGAAGATATGGTAACATTTACAAAAGCGGTATCAAGAGGTGTAAAAAGGGCCTTGGTAATAGCTGATATGCCTTTTTTGTCTTATCAAACTTCTTTAGAGGAAACGGTTATAAATGCGGGAAAACTTATTCGTGCAGGCGCAAAAGCAATTAAACTTGAAGGTGCTTCCGATTTTATTTTAAAAGAAATAAATCACTTAACAAAAGCAGGAATAAGCGTTGTAGGACATCTCGGCTTTACTCCCCAATATATTAACACTATAGGCGGATATTTCATACAGGGCAAATCTTACGAAAAAACAATGGCTTTATTGGATGCGGCTAAAAAATTGGAAGAAAACGGAGTCTTTTCAATAGTATTGGAAATGGTACCCGAAGAATCAGCAAAATTTATAAGCGAAAACTTATCTGTTCCCACAATAGGAATAGGCGCCGGAGCATATTGTGACGGTCAGGTTTTGGTAATTGATGATATTTTAGGTAAATATGCGGGAAATATTCCAAAATTCGTTAAACAATATGCGAACTTAAAAGATATTATAAAAGAATCCGTTTCCAATTATAATAACGACGTAAAATCAGGGAATTTTCCGTCGGAGCAGCATTCTTTTAAATTAACGGAAGAAGAAAGGAATAAACTTGACAGTTACGGTATTTAACAAAATAATTGACGTAAAAAATACAGTCAACGAATGGAGAAAAAATAATAAAACAATAGGTCTTGTTCCGACAATGGGAGCTTTACATAACGGGCATGCTTCATTAATAAAGAAGGCAAAAGAAACATGCGATAAAGTTGTTGTAAGTGTATTTGTAAATCCGATACAGTTTGGACCAAATGAAGATTATAACAAATATCCGAGGGACTTGGAATCAGACAGAAGATTATGCGAAGAGATGGGAGTTGATATAATATTTGCACCGACTCCTACCGAAATGTACGGAGAAGGAGCGAAGCTGTCAAACACGGATATAACATTTGTGTGTCCGCCGTATAATCTTATAGATTGTTTATGCGGAAAATCAAGACCGGGGCATTTTGACGGAGTAGCTACCGTTGTATTAAAACTCTTTAATATAGTCACTCCTGATTATGCATTTTTCGGTCAAAAAGATGCTCAGCAGTTATTTATACTAAAGAAAATGGTTAAAGATTTAAATTTAAATCTGACAATAATTCCATGCCCGATAGTAAGGGAATCTGACGGGCTGGCATTAAGTTCAAGGAACACATACTTATCAAAGGAAGAGCGGGAGAGAGCTCTAACGATTTCGAAGGCATTAAATTATGTGCATACGCTATATAAGAAAGGCATAACAGATTCTGCGACACTGTTTGATTCGGCAGTATCCGTACTTGATAAAGAAATCGAACCCGAATATATAGAATTCAGGGATTATGAAACATTTAACAAGACAGATACGGTAAAAGAGAATACATTAATTGCTATAGCGGCAAAAGTAGGGAATACAAGGTTAATTGATAACATAATAATATAGGTATAAATGGCAAAAAACTTAACAAAAAGAATCAGAGATTTGGAAAATACTGCACTAATGCTGTATTATGTAGGTTTTTTGCGCTTTTTCTTTTTCTTTTATGCTCTTATGTCATTTGTATTTTGGTTTTTAAACTGTTTTGAAGTTGATTGGTTATATCATTTTAATTCGTTATTTATAATTCCATACAAATTTGTAAAATTATTTTATAACGTGGAAGGAGTAGCAGTAGATTTTTCGCTGGCGATTATAGGCGGTATTTCGTTAGCATTAGGATTTTTTGTTGATTTTATCGTAAATAATGTAAACGCAAGACTGGAAGAGAAGCAGGAGCTTTTAGAGAGGAAATTGCAGCAAAGGAAGCTGGAGAAGAAAAAGATAATGGCACAAAAAGCTGCAGCAGCTGCGAAAGCCGGTTCGGAGGCAACGGAATATTCTTCATTTGAGGAATCCAAACTAATATTTATAGTACAACCGCATATTAAAAAAATAAAGAGAAAAGAATCGGATTTAGAACTGACATTTCAGGAAGTTGAGTTATGGAAACAGAGGATAAATAAACGTTTAATTGAGAATTTAAACTATTCAAATCCTATACAAAAAGGTTATTACAGAAAAAATCTTTTTTTGATATATAAGGATTTTAATTATGTGGACGATTTTGTATATTATATAAAGCCTACAACGGATTCAATAACATTAGAATTTAAGAAATACGGAATAAGCATATATTATAATTACGTATTAAGCTCACTAAGCAATTCCGGCAACTTAGAAAAAGAGCTTGATTGTATGGATACAATACTGTCATTAAATTTCAAGAATGAATATGTTGTAACAAACAGATTTAAAATAACCTATGATTATTACAAACAGAATCAAAGGTACGAATTAAAATTAAAAGGAGAGTATAACCTGTCAAAGAATTTGTCTGTAACAAACAGGCAGGCATTGTATTCATTGGAAGAAAAAGAAAAGATTGGAGATGAGAATGGAAATGAAAATGAAAATAACAAGAATGGAGCATAACAGACATTTACCGGAATATAAAACGGAAGGTTCATCGGGAATGGATTTATATGCTGCGATAGACAAAGAAATAACATTAAAACCGTTAGAAAGAGTATTGGTTCCGACGGGGATAAAGATAGAGATACCGATAGAGTATGAAGCTCAAATAAGGGCAAGGTCAGGACTTTCCGTCAAACACGGAATAACATTAATTAACGCTATAGGTACAATAGATGCGGATTACAGAGGAGAAGTCTGTGTTGGACTTGTTAACATATCAAATGAAGAATATACAATAAAACCAGATGACAGAATAGCTCAAATGGTAATAGCAAAAGTGGAAAAAGCGGATATCGAAGTTACAACCGAGCTTGCCGCAACTTCAAGAGGCGAAGGCGGATTTGGTTCAACAGGGATGTAAGAAAAAGCTGCGAAATAAAAAGGATTTGTTAAAGAAACAAATCCTTTTTTTATTAATGAAATAAATGAAAACCCGTAATAAAAGACAAATATATAAAAAATATTCCGAGGAAATATGTAAAATGATTTAAACCTTTTTCAGCACTTTTTTGAGAAGAAAAGATATTGGAAGCACCGCCTAATGCGCCTATACCATCACCTTTTGGAGAGTGCAGAAGAACCAATAATATCAATAGTACTGCAGTTATTATTTGTAATACCCACATAAACGTCAACATAAAAATATTCCTTTATTTAATCTCTTTATTCAGAGAGTTTAACACAAACAAAATTTTTTGTGTAATAAAATCAAGTTTTGTATCTTTAAACAAAATTTTTTTCATTTTTGATTTTTCACCCGAGAGAATTGATATTTTTGATTTACTAATATCGAAAAGATCAGAGCAAAAATCAATCAATTGCTTATTGGCTCTATTTTCAAGAGGCGGTGAAGAGATTTTTATTTTTATATAATCAGAAGTAATCTCGACAATTTTAGTAAAAGATGAATTAGGAACGAGTTTTACGGATAAAACTACGCCTGAAGAATTTTCGGAAACAATATCAGATAAATCAATCATAGAAATATTATACATTAATTAT
Organism: Candidatus Gastranaerophilales bacterium; assembly: GCA_947624665.1. GTDB lineage: Bacteria > Cyanobacteriota > Vampirovibrionia > Gastranaerophilales > Gastranaerophilaceae > Avigastranaerophilus. The sequence goes on along the minus strand of CANQLK010000093.1, from coordinate 1,068 downwards.
ATTAAGTATGGATTAAATTCTGGAAAAAAAGGGAAATAAATTGTAAAATAAAAAAATAAAAAGCAGGAAAGAATATGGGCGAAGAAAATATATTTAACGGACTTGAAAAAATACTCAGAGAGCAAGAGCGCAGTGAAGAAGATATACAAGAGATATACAGAGCATACAAATTTGCAGAGAAATTGCACTCAGGACAATACAGAGTCAGTGAAGAGCCATACATAATACATCCGGTTGAGGTAGCGAAAATCCTTGCGGCATTAAAAGTGGATAAACACACCTTAATGGCAGCGATTCTTCACGATACAATTGAAGATACGGGAATTACAGCAGAGCAGCTCGGAAACGAATTCGGCGAAGATGTTCTCAATTTGGTTCAAGGCGTAACAAAGTTGGACAAATATCAATTTAAGTCAAAAGAAGAGCGTCAGGCAGAGAGTTTCAGAAAAATGTTTATTGCAATGGCGAAAGATGTCAGAGTTATATTTCTAAAGCTGGCAGACCGACTTCATAATATGAGGACTCTAAATTATATGATACCTGCTAAGCAAGTAAGAATAGCACAAGAAACCATTGATATATTTGCACCGCTCGCAAACAGATTAGGTATCGGAAAAATAAAAGCCGAACTTGAAGATTTATCGCTAAGATATTTAAATCCTGAAAAATATTTTGAAATAGCTCAGCTTGTAGCGCAAAAGAAAGCCGAGCGTGAAAATACCGTAAAATTGCTTATCGATGAAATAACGGAAAGCCTAAAACGCAATGAAATTAATGCTGAGATTACGGGCAGGGCGAAACACTATTACAGTATTTATAAAAAAATGCAGAGATTAAACGTTGCATTTAACGACCTGTATGACATAACAGCAGTCAGGGTAATAGTTGATACTGAAAGACAGTGCTATGAAGTATTGGGAATAATACATTCATTATTCAAACCTATACCCGGAAGATTTAAAGATTACATCGCCATGCCCAAAGGCAACATGTACCAATCGCTTCACACATCGGTTATAGGGCCTCGTTCCAAACCGCTCGAAGTTCAAATAAGAACATGGGAAATGC
>CANQLK010000092.1 GCA_947624665.1 Candidatus Gastranaerophilales bacterium | reverse complement strand
TGTAATAAATCACAATCATTAATCGCCGATACCAAAATATCAGTTCCTACATGCCCCGTTAAAAGAATTTTAATTATTTGCGGGTTCGTTTCTCTTACTTTTTTAAAGAATTCCGTACCCTCCATTACAGGCATTTTTTGGTCGCTTACAATTAGCGAGATTTTATCACCGTATTCTTTAACTACATCCAGTGCTTGCAACCCGTTACTTGCGGTTAAAAGATTATACTGCCCCCTAAACGTTCTTTTTAACAGCTGAAGATTGTTCTCCTCATCATCTACTATTAAGACGGTTGGTTTTTCTTCTTTCTCGAAACTTAATACAACGTCTAAACTTTCTTTTAATTCACAAGAGTTCATTAATTGCTACCACAACTTATCTATCAAAATATATATCGAACCTGACTCAATTTTTCTTAATATATTATATCATATAATTTACAGATGTTAACAACTAATAAATATATGACTTTTTAATTGCTATATTTTATAATAGTTTTGAGATATGGAAAGAAATTAAATGTTAAATGATAAAAAGGTAGTTGTAGTAATGCCCGCATATAATGCGGAAAAGACTCTGGTAAAAACATATAACGAAATATATAAAGATATCGTAGACGAAATAATATTAACGGACGATAAATCAAAAGATAATACAAAAGATTTGGCAAAAGACTTAAATATAACGACTATTGTTCACAAAGAGAATAGAGGATACGGCGGAAATCAAAAATCCTGTTATACGGCAGCCTTAAAATCAGATGCCGATATAATAATAATGCTTCATCCCGATTATCAGTATACTCCGAAATTAATTCCAGCAATGGCTTCTATGCTTGCATTTGATGAATATGATGTAGTAATTGCTTCAAGAATGCTATCCGATGCACTAAAAGGCGGAATGCCACTATATAAATATATTTCAAACAAATTTTTAACAGCTTTTGAAAACCTGTTTTTAGGTCAGCATTTATCCGAATATCATACAGGCTATAGAGCATTTACAAAAAAAGTATTGGAAAATCTTCCGCTTGAAGATTGTGATGAGGATTTTATTTTTGATAATGAAATGCTTGCCCTCGTTAAATATTACGGATACAGAATAGGCGAAATAAGCTGTCCTACGAAATATTTCCCCGAAGCTTCTTCCATAAACTTCTTACGCTCCTGTAAATATGGTTTTGGAGTTTTAGACGTAAGCATTAAATATTTTCTTGCATATTCGGGGCTTTATAAATCCAAAATTTTCAAAAAAGATGCAAAAAAACTGGATATTAATTCCGAATTGCCATATTATCATATAAAAATGTCCGAATAAATTTTTACGATAAGCCGAAGGTGTGAGTAAAAATTTGCGAGTGGCGTATTGAAAAGGTTACAAAACGAGCAAGCGAAGAATGAGCTTTGCGAGCTTGTATGCGTAACGAAGTGGAGTCTGAGCAGCTTTACGGCTGCGAGGAGCGACAAGACCGAGCGAAAAGCAATTTCAAGACCGCAAGCGTAATGTTGCGACACTAGATTAAATATAATTAAATTTTGGTCGCCAAAGAAGGAGCAATTGCGATAAATTGCCTTACAAGCTCTTTATCCCAATGAATACCCGAGCCTTCTTCTAATATAGCGCAGGCTTTTTCAACGCTCATACCTTTTCTGTAAGGTCTGTCGCTGATTAAAGCGTGATATGTATCAGCTATTGCCACAATTCTTGCGGATAGCGGAATTTCTTCACCTTTTAATCCGCACGGATAACCTTTTCCGTTCCATTGTTCGTGGTGATATTTCACTATAGGAATTAAATCGTGTAACAACGGATTAGGTGCAAGAATCTTTTCAACACCTATAGAAGGATGTTGTTGTATAATTTTAAATTCTTCATCCGTTAATCTTGAAGGTTTCATTAATACATCTTCAGGAATACCGATTTTTCCTACATCGTGAAGCAATGCACCGAGCCTTATACTTTCAACTTCTTTTTCGGGCAAATTGATAGCTTTTGCTAATGCTACCGAATATCTTGAAACGGAAGACGAATGGTCTTTTGTATATTTGTCTTTAGCATCTATTGCACTTGCAAGAGAAGTTACGACCTCTATCAAATGATTTTTTGATAATATATTTTCGTTTTGGAATTGTTCAACTATAGCATCTTCAAAATTAATTCCAAGTTGTGAATGTCTTTTTGCCATAACGGTTGCAAAAGAATTTAAAGCGGTATCATCCCAGAAATCATAATCCTGAGCGGAAACAATGGTCGATCTGCCGTTATTATAACCCTTTGTTTTAGAAACAAGTACTGCTTGCTCGGCAAGAATAAGCAGTTTTTCTTTATCCAACGAATCATCGGGATATGTTGCAATACCCACCGATACTTTGTTTACAGGCCCTATATCATCTACAAGACAGCAAGATAAAGAATAAGTCAGGTATTCCGCAAAATATTTTGCTTCTTCGGCGCCCATATTCTTTAATATAACGGAAATTTTATCACCGCCGTATCTTCCTGCAATATCCTGCTTCTTTATGTTTGCGGTTATTTTTTCGGCAACGATTTTAATTACTTCATCGCCTTTTGAATGCCCGTATTCTCTGTTAATTTGACCCATATCATTTATGTCAAATATTGCAACGGAAAATTTTGAATTTGATTTTTCGCTTGCTTCAAGTTCTTGGGATAATAATTCGTGAAATCTTCTGTGTGAATACAAATTTGTAAGCGTATCCAAATTTGTATTACGAGATACTTTTTCGTTTAATATGGCATTTTGAACAAGCAAACCCAGATTAGCAGCTGCAAGTTTATATAAGCTGATATGGTTCTGTATATTATAGTCGCTTGCAAGCGCCACACCTACATTCTTTCCTTGTATTTTTATGGGAATAATGCTGCAAGGCATACTTGCTACTGAAGGTAATTTTAAGAACATTGAATTTGGGAAACTTGTAATTTCACCGCTTTCCAGAGTTTTTCTTATTTCATTTTCGGTATCATTTTCAAATACTTTAAACGAATATACATTTAAATTTTTATCCAAAAGTCTTATGTTTATTGAAGTTGTCTTATCATTAATCAAACCGATTGCGGTATAAGAACAGTTTAACCTGTTAATAAACAAATTATGGAACGAATTTAAAATAACTTTCAAATCCGTATCATTGGAAATAATATCATTAATTTCTTTAATAAAGCCTGCATAGTCAATTAAACCATAAGCTTTTTCGTTATGGTGATTTACATTAACGTGAGCATTATTAACGGAGTTCATACCGCTGCCAAGTATATTAATCTTAGCTACCAATCCGTTACTTTTATCTATCGGATTAGTAATATTTGATTTCCAGGGAGATGAACCGTTATTTTGCTTATATGATTTTTCTGTCTTATCTTCTTTTTGCATTAACCAATCCTAAGCACACCTTTTATATAAATCAATAAATTAAAAAAATTGCGCTTTCTTTAAGAAATTTTACATGATATCTTAACATATTTACATAAATTTGCAAAATATTATATATTGTTTACGATAATTTCGGCAGCCTTAAACGCAGCAGAGGCAGTCTTTAATTCCTGCTTAACATTTTTTAATGAATTCGACATTTTTTGTCTGTATTCATCGTTCTCAAGTATTTTTAGTATTTCACAAGCGATAATTTGCGGTTTTGCTTTTGATTGCAATAGCTCAGGCACTATATCTTTATCCGTTATTATATTTGGCAGGGATACTTTTTTTATGCATCTGACTATTAAATATATAAAATACAAAACCCAAGGACCTTTATAGCTTATTATCATCGGAGTATTATATATTGCAGCTTCAAGAGCAACTGTTCCCGATGCTAATATCAATGCATCGGATACCGATAAAAGCTCGTAGTTTTTATTTTTTAATATTTTTATATTCAAATGTTTATATTTTGAAAGCAAAGGAAGCAGCAACCCATCTTTTATACTCGGAGCCTGCGCTATCGCATATTGCACGTTCGGATTATTTTTTTGGATTATACAAGCGGAATCTAAGAAAATTTTTAACAAATTTTTTACTTCAAAAACTCTCGACCCGGGGAATATGGAAACAAGTTTTTTATTATTATCAAATCCGAATTCCTTATAGAAAGAATTTCTATCCGTTTTTTCGGGCATTTCATCCAACAGCGGATGCCCAACAAATTCAACGTCAACCCCCGCTTGCTCATACATCTTCTTCTCAAACGGGAATATGGTTATAACTTTATCTATATTCTTCTTTACGGTATCAAGCCGCCATTTCCTTGATGCCCATATCTGAGGCGGTATATAATAATATATCTTAAATCCGTATTTTGAAATTACCTTTGATAAATTCAGGTTAAACCCGCCGTAATCAACCATTAATACCATATCGGGCTTAAATTCATCCTTTAAATATTTTGCTATCCTTTTACCTAAATTTATATGATTTAAAATAATATTTAAGTTAAACCCCATAGCAGACATCTTAGAATGGTCGCAAAAAAGCTTTACACCTTCTGATGCTAAATTTACTCCGCCTACGGCTTCTATTTCAATATCGGGATTTATCTTTTTTATCTGTTTTACCACATCTGCGGCATGCTTATCACCCGAATACTCTCCCGTTATTATAAACAGTTTTTTCATACAGCCATAACCACTATATTATTTTTATCCGCAAACTCTATTGTTTGCTTCTTATCTACCAGAATGGTTTCATTCGCTTCTACCGCTATTAAACAGGCATGATATTTTTTCATATTTTTCAAAGTATTCAGTCCGAAAGCGGGAATATCAAAACGTTTATCCTGTTTGGGCTTTGATACTTTTACTATTATTGAATTATTTTTTCCGAGCTTACATCCTCTTTTAATACATTTATCGGTACCTTCTATAGCTTCAATAGCCATAATCATTCTGTCTTTTATAACAACAGACTGCCCGATATCAAGTTCACCCATTTCTTTTGCTATTTTATATCCGTATTCAACGTCTGATATTTGAGCTTCGGTCGGATGAATTTTTCCCAAAACACCTCTCGGAGCCATCAGATTTTTAATAAAAATAGTTTGATCAAGAACGGTTATCCCGATTTTTGCAAGTTCATCAACCAAAAAGAGCATGATAGCATCATCGTTAAGCCTTTTTGCCTGCTTTAAAAATTCAACAGCCAAAGAATCAAATCTTGGTCTTTTTATTACAAGACTTTTTGATACTTTTCCTATAAATGTCAATTGTTTTATTTCTTCTGTTATTAGAATATTTTTTATTTTTAATACTTCACCGGGAGCGCAATCATATACTTTGGAACAATATTTTTTCAATTCGTTTCTGTTATCGGAAGATAGTGATATTGCAATTACTTCAAATCCGTTTTCTTTTGCATTCTTTGCCAATTGTACGGGCAGCTGCCCGTTTCCCGCTATCAAACCTTGTTTTTTCTCTAATTCTATAGACACTGAATTCCCTCACTACATGTATATAATATTATAATAGAAAATATTTGTGCGGTATATTTTTTTAATAAAATATATATTTTGTCATTTTAAGGTATAAAAAAACAATGCTTTTGGCATTGTTTTATACTAAATTTTGTTTTACGAGTTCTTTTCTTATTTTGTTTAAACCTGATTGAATAATTCGAGAAATTCTTGATGGAGAAAGATTGAATTCTTCGGATATTTCACGAAGTTTTTTATCATTAAAGAATTTACACTCTATAAGTTCTCTTTCACGAGGAGGCAGATTTTTTATTGCTGCCTTTATACTTTCGCTCAATTCGGAAAACAATATTTTTTCTTCCGGATTTCTTTTAACATCTCTTATTTGAGTAGGATTATCACCTTCTGCCATTTCATCGACGGACAATATTGTCTTATAAACCGCTTCTCTAATGTTACATTGGCTTTCTTCGTCATAAACCGAAGATTCCTGCTTATTTTTTAGGACATACCATTTATATCTTCTTCTTATTTCATTACGAATTGCCCATTTTATTGCAGTTGATAAATAAGATTTATTGTATTTATCGGGATCCGCATTTGCGCATAACTTATGAACCACTTGCGTTCCTATATTGACAAGTTCCGAAAAATCAATCAAATGTTTGGCTGATAATTTCTTGTACTCAACTTTTGCAAGAGTATCAATTAATTCCTGATAATCTTTTATATTAAATCTGTATGTTTTTGTTTCAGTTTTATTTTCCAAGTTCATAAATACTTTTAATAATCCACATATACATTCTACATTAAATATATTTATTTTGCACAGAGCATGCCCAAAAAGTAAATTTATTTTTTATTTTTTGACCTTGTTAAGAATTGTAAAATCGATATTTTGAGCTAAAATACTTGTTTTAAAGAGGTTTTGAGGAGTAAATAATTATTGACAAATTTAAAATATAGCAATTTTTTTATTTCACAAGTATTAATTCTCATGTGATATGCATAAAAAAGACATAAATATATAAGGAGTAGAAAATGATACAAGCACCACAAATGCAATATATGACAGCACAACCGACAGCTATGCCGACATATCAGGCTCCATTAGTCAATGTGCCTGCTCAAAATAATTTGCCGCAGCAAAGTCAAGGTGTTATATACAATTATCCTACCACCAGTTGTTATACACAACCTAATGTAACAGGTAAACCTCAATATAATGGTGTTAATATAGAAATTATGAATCCTCAAGGTCAGGGCAGTGTTCCAATGCAGGGATGGTATACTCCGTTTAATACCCAATATACAATCCCCGGAGGCTATATACCGACTCCGATAACACAAAATGTATATCAGGTTCCGGCAC
>CANQLK010000091.1 GCA_947624665.1 Candidatus Gastranaerophilales bacterium | reverse complement strand
GTTATAACTCAGACTCCGGAAGCACAAGCTCCGGCTCAACAACCTGCAGAACAACAACTTGCAACAGATCAATCGACGCAACAACCACAGGTCGCTCAAGAAGCTGCAGTTGCTCAACAACCAGCAGTTGCTCAACAACCAGCAGTTGCTCAACAACCAGCAGTTGAAACTCCCGTTGTTCCCAATGCCGACGTTTCTCCTGAAAGCTTCGCAGGTAAATTAAAATCAAGTGATTTGGATGCACAAAAAGCTGCTATAGAAAATGTTGCAGAATTGGTTAAAAATGATGATACCGCAGGCCCGATACTTTTGGATACTCAAATCTTTGATGCACTCGTTGAAATAATAGATAAAGATACTTCTTCTCTTGAAGGCCCTACAGAAGAAGTCATGAAATTAAGAGAAAAACCCCAAGATCAATTAACAGAAGATGAAAAAGCAAAAGCTTTTACCGCAACTCCTTTGGAAAAAGCTGAAATTAACAAACAATATGCTTTATATACCATCTCTTATATGCAGGAAAGATTAAACAACGAACTTCAAAAAAGAACCGATAAAGGTGCTTTAGAATTAAAAGATTTACCTTGTATTGATAAAGTAGTCGACTCGGCTAAATCAAACCCTAATCCGATGGTAAGAATAGGCGCATTAGCTGCTTTATCTCACATCGCAAGACCCGAATATAAAAATGATTTAACTACTATCTTTGATTTAGCTAAATCCGATGAAGATGAAAGAGTTAGAGAAGCTGCTACTAAAGCCGCTGAATCTCTTAAATAAAATCCTGACATTCGTAATGTAAAAAGCCGCATAAAATGCGGCTTTTTTACTATATCTTTTTACGATATCTTCTTTAATCCCGATACTAACGGCTCAAGTATTCTTATTCCCTCATCTTCGAATTCTATTCGGCAGAATATTTTATTATTACTGTATCTTGCAAACCCCTTTATTATGCCGTTTCCGTGCTTAGGATGGTATACTTTATCGCCTGCTTTGAATTCTATTTTATTTTCCATTTCTTCTTTATTTGTATCTGCCTCATAATAAGGGAGTTTTGGTGTTTCTTTCTCTTTTATCTCAGCTTTTATCGGCGGGGCTTCTTTTTCCTCTTCTTTTATTTCCTCTGCCGTTTCTGACTCTTCTTCGCTCTCTTCTTGAGTTTTATCATATTCACCGTTCGTAACTTTTTCTTCAATTTCGGTTATTACATCGTCAAGGGACAATAAAGAGTTATCTTTTTCACTTTCGTTATCTTCCTCGATTGTTGATTTTTCCGTTTTTTCTTCTTGTATCTCTTCTAAGCTATTTTCAACAGATTCTGTTTCCGTAATTACTTCATTATTATCTTCTAAATTATTTTTCGGATTTTTTTCGTTTTGGATTTCTTCTTGTTCCTCAGAAAGTTTTGAAGTTTCCAATATTACCTGTTTTTCTTCTTCATTATCAGATTTCACTTTCTGAATCTGCAACTCTTCATCTTCCGAGTTTTCTTCCTGAACCTGCAATTCTTCATCGTTTGAATTTACTTCCTTAATTTGAAAATCTTCATCTTCAGATTTTATTTCCTGTATTTGCAGCTCGGGTTCTTCATCTATCGGATTTATTTCCTCTATTTGCAATTCGGGTTGTTCGAGTTCGGTATCAACTGACAGTAATTGTTCTTCTTTTTGAACCGATTCAAGCTCTTGAAATTCCGTATCTTTATTTAATTGATTTTCCTGTTGTTCCTCAATTTCGAACAAAATATCATTAATGTTATTATCGGATATCGTATCCGGTTCCGCATCAGTGTTTTCCGTAATTATGTCATCTGCAGTACTAAATATATCGTTTTCGGTTTCTTTTGCGATATTGATATCGCCGATTTCAGTATTATCGGTAAGCATATCATCATCACAACCGGAAATTTCGCTATCAGTATTTATTCCGCTTAAAAATCCATCCTGCTGAACAGTTAACGGAGCTTGCGATTTATTAGAGAATTCTGTCTCTTCTACTTCCACCGTACTTGTATTTCGATTGTCTGATACGGGACTAAACACATCATAAGTTATTTCTTGGCTTGTTGTATTGTCATTTTTATTTTGTATATCAGAATATGAAACTCTTTCATCATTTTTTGAGTCTAAAAAATCCAAATCATCATCGGTAAAATCGTCATCTATTTCTGATATTTCCGTTTCCGTATCTTTAAATTCTTCCGATACTGTACTTATTTGTTCTTCAGTAATTATTTTCGCTTTATCCGGAATAATTTTTTTTGGCGCAGATAAAAACCTGTCTACCTCTTTTGTAATTTCATTTTGATTTACCGCTTCTTTTGTTTTATTATCAAATGATTGTAACTCCAAAAGCAGCGGGATATAAAGAGTTGATTCTCCATACAAAATATAATCGCCGGAGTTTATTCTGTTTATGAACGAATTATATGGTTCTTCATCATTTGTTGACTTCGACGGTTTAAAAAGAATTTGGTTTTTGCATAAAGATTTCAATATCTGTCTGTATTTACTGTCGTAAGTTGTACTTATTATCGGAATAATTCCGTTTTTTCCGTACAAAGAAATAATGGATTTTTTATCCGCCTCCATATCATTTAGAGAGAATGCCAAATAACAGTTTTTATTAATTAACCCTAGAATGGTTTGGAGTGCATATTTGTACCATTTTGATTCCAATGCGGAAGCATCAATAATTAAAATATTTTGATTATCCAATATTTTATTAACAATTTCAAAATCCGATTTTCCTTCGGCAAATATACCTTCCTGAGCGTACAACCATAATTTATTCCGTAAAAGCATTAACCCTGATATAGGATTTGCACTGAATTCCTTATCTATTACAGTTTTAAACAGTGTGAACGGCAAAAAATGATTTTCAACTGTTTTTATATATTCTCGCAATTCAAGAACTATACTTTGTATTACTGCTTTATCTTCCAACGGACAATCTTTGGTATCATATTCCAATATATTATTAAACGCATTAATGTTTAAAGGGAACTTAAAACTTTCCGTAATTTTAATTCTGGGTGCATCTTTTATTGAACTATATTGTCCGTAGAAATCTATTATTACCACTTTTTTATTTTGGGATATAAGCTCGGAAGCTATATTTTGAATAAATACTTTTACTTTATCAAACCTGTCGGATTGTATATAAATTCTGTCATCGACACATGAAATCGGAACTTTTACAAAGCATTCGTTATGATTCGACAAATTGCCTAAATATATGTTTTCTTCACCTTTTATAAGTTCTATTATTTCATCCGGTTTTATATATATAATATCTGCTGATTTTAAAGGAATATATCCGTTATAAAACGACAGATTATCTTTTTCATCGATAGATAACAGTAATCTTAAAGCAGCCAAATTATTTGAAGAATTTTGTGTCGTTGCAATGTTAATTATCTGCGCAATTAATTTTTGGTTTGAATCTTCTATAAGCAAAAAATCAGACGGCAGCAAATGATTTTCTGCCGGATTATATACTATTTTTGCTATGTTCCCTTTTACTTCTAAAAGCTGCATACGACCTCAATTTAACAGTTTAAACACAATTTGTGCAAAATTATTATACAATATTGAACTGTAATTAAAAATCATACACTCAATGGAATTTGAAAAAACTTTGATTTAATAATTCCTATTCTATATCTTTAATATCAATGTTTCCTTTTACAAAATCATCATTTAATAATCTTTGGAATTTTATATCTTTTAATTCTTCTTCAGTGAATTTCCCGCCCTTTTCCAGATATCTTTCATAGGCATCTTCCGATACGCAATATCCTTTTTTTACTGATTCAAAATCTTTGTATATCTGCGGATAATAATGATGGATATATATATCACACCAAAAATCCCAAAAATCCAAACATTTTTTATTTTCGTCTGCCCATCGTAAATAGCCCAAATCATCAAATTTCATTTGCTCAGAATAAGGAAGATACGGCCTTTCATTTAGTAAATATTCATATCTGAGAATTTTTTCCGCAATATAAAATTCTTTTCTGGGTTGCACAGGAACCTCTTTTATAAAATTAACTAATTTATTATTATTAACGAAATAAAATACTAAAAATCCTATTATACAATATAATATATATTTTGTTTTTTCATTATTTTTAATAAGATAACTTAATAATAATATAAAAGGATAAATCGAAATCATTTTATATATAAATACTACGTTGCAATGAGATAAAAAATATTTGCAATCAGGAAATAAAGATATTGACATTTCTTCATTTGTTTTCCCGCATAAAATAAGGGAAAATATAACGGTTAAAACACTGATATTTATAAAAAGCGGCAAAATTACATTTTTTATTTCTTTATTTTTATATGCATAATAAAATGCTGCAGCAAAAACAGGGATATATATTAACCAATATAAAATATCATATTTAAAATATATTTGAATATAATAATATATAAATTCTTTAAGTATATCAAAATTTATAACTATATCATCCATCCCTCTGGAATTTGCAACTATTTTATAACCTTTATTATTAATAAACATGTATATTGCCGTATACAAACATAATACAGGCAGATAAAAATTAAAATTCAGATTTAGTTTATATTCGTCTTTTAGTTTTATATCTTTCTTTATTTTAGAAATAAGAAGAATAATCAGATTATAAATAAATATAAGTCCGACAAAAGTTGCTGAGGTAAAAAATAATATTTCACTTGATGTACCTGTTATAAAGGCACATATACAAGCAATAGGCAGCATTATTTTATTTAATTTATATTCTTTATTAAGTACATTTTTTAAAATGAAATGAACAAATACTCCAAAAAACAATAATGAAAGTACATATCTGTAAAAATTATAATTAATTTCGAATATTTTTGATTCGCAAAGAACTACCGAATAAAGAAAATATAAAGTCACAAAGAAATAGCAAAAGAATTTATTTGAAATATCTTTTTTATAAAAATTTATATAATTTGCAGTAATTAAAATAATTGAGCAGGCAAAAAGACCTTTAATTATACTGTGAGTCGGACTGCATATAAAATCTGAAGGATGAATATTCAATTTTAACGGAAGGAAGAAACAAAAGAACTGACACAAGAAATAACCCAAATATCCGCCTCCGTGGGTATCTCTACATCCGCCAAATAATGTTGAAAATATATCGTCAGAAAATGCATATCCGAAATCATCTCCCGAAAACATATTATATCTGCATTCTTTTATCATTAATATTATTAATGCAGCTGAAACTATAAAATAGAGCATGAAATAGAAATATTTTTTCATTAATTCTCTCTTTCAATATTACTTTTCTTTATTGTTTATATCTTATCATAATTTTATATTTAATATAGAATATTAATTATGATAAAAGAACCTGAATATAGTGCATTATTGAAATATATCAGAAACGGACTTGTTGAACAAATCCATTTTGGAATAATTTTGCACATGAATAAAAAAGGGGTAATAAAAAAGATAGGGAATGATAATAATTATAAATTTTATCATCGTTCGTGCATGAAACCATTGCAGGCTGCCATTTTAACAGATTTAGGAATCGATAAAAAATATAATTTATCATTAGAAGAAATAGCCCTTTGCTGTGCTTCTCATACGGGAGATGAAATTCATCAAAAAAACGTGCTTTCTGTTTTAAGGAAAGGCGGATTTTGCGAAAATGATTTACTTTGTTCCTGTCATGAACCTTTGAGCAAAGATGAACAAAAAAAGCTTATATTAAATAACGAACAGCCGGGGAAAATACATAATAATTGTTCGGGAAAGCATTCTGCAATGCTTCTTGTATGCAAAGAAAAAGGGTATGATATAAAAAATTATACTGACATTAACCATCCTCTTTCTTCACTAATAATAAATAATGTATGCAGACTATGCGAAACAGACGAAAAAGATATTATTATAAGTAAAGACGGCTGTACACTGCCTGTAATAGCTACTAATCTTGAAACATTAGGCAGGGGATTTTTAAATCTGTTCTGCAATCCGAAGTATGAAAGAATAAAACAGGCATTTTTAAATTATCCTTATCATATAGGCGGAAATTATAGGCTTGATTCGGAAATCATAGCCGCTTCAAAAAATCATCTGATTGCCAAAGTAGGTGCTTGCGGTTTGTGTGTTGTTGTTAATCCTGATAAAGAAGAATGTATAGTTGTTAAAATTGCAGATTCCAATATGGAAGCAAGAACTGTTGTTACCGTTAATGCTTTATTACAACTTAATTGGCAGACACTTGAAATGGTTGAGTCCTGCCAATTAAGTAAAATATATAACAACAAAATATCTTGTCAAAATGGAGAAATTGTTGGAGAAATTACAGATTGTTTCAATTTAAACTAAGCAAAAGTTTTAAATGAACCTTCTATATTTTTATCAATAATCTTTTTAACGGATTCTATTTCCGTTTCAACCGAATCTTGTTCCGTTTGAATCTGTTCAAGCCTCAATTCAAGAATTTTATCTCTTTTTTGAAGATCCAGCATATCTGCCTCATACTGAGCCTCAGCTGCCGCATCATCAGAGGTATCATAAACTTCCGAAATGCTTGTTGAGCCTTGCCACATATAATCGTTCCAAGTTTCGGAATCCTTTTTTTGAATTGTCCATTCACCCGTTGTCAGCATTTTTTGAATATATTTAATATCCGTACAATTCGGGTCTGTCAGAGTTTTTTCACCTTCTTTGACAACCGGATTAACTTTTACAACCGTATTTTTATCATCAGGATGTAAACTGTCATAATATTCTTTTATTTGTGCCATTGATTTAGATGCCAAATCGGTTTTTGTATCTGCATCTATATCCGGAAGATATTTCGATATAAATTCATCGGATGAATAAAATCGTTCCGTTACCGCTTCTTTATTTGCCTCTTTT
>CANQLK010000090.1 GCA_947624665.1 Candidatus Gastranaerophilales bacterium | reverse complement strand
CCCCGGAGCTGTATTCTATCTCCATTCAAGGCTGCTTGAAAGAGCTTGTAAACTAAACGATGACCTCGGAGGCGGTAGTATAACCGCACTACCGATTATAGAAACTCAGGCAGGAGATGTTTCCGCTTATATTCCAACAAACGTTATTTCCATTACGGACGGTCAGATATTTTTGGAATCAAATTTATTCAACGCAGGTACAAGACCTGCAATAAACGCAGGATTATCGGTATCAAGAGTTGGAGGTGCCGCCCAAACAAAAGGCATAAAACAAGTTGCAGGGAAATTAAGACTTGATTTGGCTCAATTTAGAGAACTGGAAGCCTTTGCTCAATTTGCGAGCGACCTTGATAAGGCTACTAAAGACCAACTTACAAGAGGACAAAAGCTGATGGAAGTTCTAAAACAGCCACAGTATAATCCTTTAAGCGTTTCGAAACAAATAAGTATCTTGTTTGCAGCCAATGAAGGTATTTTGGATGACATTGAAAATTCAAAAATTAAAGATTTTAAACAAGGTTGGTATGATTTCTTCGATGCGAATATGAAAGACTTGATTCAAAGACTCGATGCGGGAGAAAAGCTCTCGGATGAAGATAAAGAGGCTCTGACCGAAAGGCTTAATGCTTATAAAACTAATTTCTTTAAATAATGAAACAGGTATAATATGGCTAATTTAAAAAAAATACGAACCAGAATAAATTCAATAATAAGTACTCAAAAGATTACTCGTGCCATGAAAATGGTCGCCTCCGTTAAGGTTAAAAAGTTTGAAAACAAAGTAAAAGCTTCAAGACCTTTTACTTATGAACTGGAAAAAGTATTTTACAGATTATTACATTCCGTTTCGGACATAGATTCAAAAACGGCAGTATTCAAAGAGCCGATAAATAATTACCCCGTTTTATTAAAAGAAAGACCAATAAAGAATACAGGATTGCTTGTTATAACCTCAAATAAAGGATTGGCAGGAGCTTTTAATGCGAACTTGGCAAGATATACCTTAAAAACGATTAAAGAATATAAAGAAAAGGGAATAAACTGTGAGCTGTTTATAATAGGGCAAAAAGGCTATAATGCTTTAAAGAAATCAGCTGAAATTGAAGGGTTTAAAATAACTAAAAAGTATCTTACTTTTTCTGAAAATCCTACTTCTTCACAAGCAACGCTTGTAGCTTCCGATATGGCAAAATCTTTTGTTAACGGCGATATTGATTCTATGGAAATTATCACAACACGTTTCAGAAATATGATGTCTTATTCCGTTGAAAAGTGGGATATTCTTCCTTTGGATGAAATCGATTTTGATTACACAAAAGAAGAATTTACCGATATGACAATTGAACCGAGCGCGGCAAATGTTCTTTCGGAATTGGTTCCTCTGTTTATATCAAGTATAATTTATCAAGCTATGTTAGAATCTATAGCAAGTAATTTGGCTTCAAGAATGACTGCAATGTCCGCAGCCTGCAATAATGCGGAAGAAATGATTAAAAAATTAACTTTGGATTATAATAAAGCAAGACAAGCAATGATTACTCAAGAATTAACCGAAATAGTCGGCGGTACTATAGCTATAGATAAATAAACTCTATGAAATTAAGATATAAAATATTATTAAGTACAATCATTAGTGTTTTTGTATTGGCATTAACATATTTTGGAAGTATTACTTATTTAACCCAAAAAGTTGATATAAATAAGTATGCGCAGACTCTGTTTAATGACATAGAAAAAGAAACGGGGTTTAAAGTTTCTTGTGAGGATATAAAATTTATAAAAAGCTATTCTCCGTATTTAAAAATACATTTACACCATAGCGCCGTAATGTATCCCGATAATACGGTTTTTTTGCAAATAAAAGACAGTGATTTAAAAATAAAAATAATTCCGCTACTGTTCAAGAATATTATAATAAAAGATACAAAACTTTCCCGTCCGATTGTTAATATAACTCTTTACGAGGATTTTTCCACGTCTTTGGAAAAATATTTTAAAAACGTAAATCTTATAAATACAAACGGATTTAAGTTCCATAGCGTAATTAATGATTCTTTATTGGAAAATTACAAAATAAAATATAATGATAAAAGTATAGATAAAACTTTTTATCTGGAAGGCAAAGAGCTTATTTTAAAGAATATCAATCCGGAAAAAAAAGCTCATATTATTCTGGAAGGCTCGTTATTTGAAGGAGAAAAAGAGTACATAAAATATAATCTGAATTTGATTACGGATTTAAACAATAAAAATTTTAAATTTACGTTTTCTCCGTTTAAAACTATTTTCGAATCGAATGTACAAGCAAAAATAACGGGTGATTTAAAATCAGAAAAAGAACATTTAAACGGAAGCCTTAAAGTTGAAGATTTATCACTTAAATTGAAAGATATAGTAAGCTCAAAAAATAGTGCCGATATATTATTTAACGGGCAGGAAGCTCAATTTAACGCAATTATACATACTTCTGCCTCTGATAGTGCCATTTTAAAAGGAAAATATGCTTACGGTTCAAAAAAATACATTGATATCAACACAAATGCCAAAAATATTAATCTTGAAAATTTATCAAAAATTATTTCTTCCACGACAAAAGTTCTGAATATAAAAAATCCCGTAAATAATATCATTGCAACGGGAATTATGGATGCGGAATTTAATCTTACCTCGGACTTTAAAAAACTTAAATCCAAAGGAAGTGCCGTAATAAAAAATGCGGTGCTGAAATATTCTGATTTGCCTTATTCCGTCCACGATATTAATGCAAAATTAAATTTTGAAAACAATAATATTTCAATAGAAGAAGCTAAAGCTAAAATTAATAATACTCCTGTAATAGTTCAAGGAAATATTAATGAAGATTTAACGTTTAATTTAAAATCTCATTCCGAGAATTTGGATTTGAAAAAATTAATAAATACATTCCCTAAAGAAAAAGAATTTCCTTTAAATATTAACGGGGGTAAATTGGCATTCGAATCCGAAATTAAAGGAAAGATAAATAAAACCGTTGAAACGATTTCCAAAATTAATATTAACGATGCCCATTTCAGAGAAAATAAATACAATATACCCGTCAACGCAAAATTGATTACCCTAAATCTAAAAACAAAAGATAAAAAATACTTTGGCGAAATTAACTGTAATAACTTGTCAGCACTATATAATAAAATTCCGCTTGACTCAGATAATTTCAAGTTCTCGTTTGACGATAAAAATATTAAATTAACCGATAATGAGATAAACATTATAAAATCACCCGTAATAATAAAAGGCGATATAAAAGACTATATAAATAATCCCGTTATAAATATTGACTACAGCGGTAAAATTAATGCGGAAAATTTGGCTTCCGTTTTAAAAGATTATATAAAAATACCTTATAAGGCTAAGGGAACAATATTCTCCGCAGGAAAAATATTTACGTCCAAGGATAAAATTAACATTAAATCCCAATTAAAAGCTGATGAAAATGACTATATTTCATATCTTTTAATAAAAGAAATCCTTAAAAAACCCTCGCTTGTTAATATTGACTGCGAATTAAAAAATAATAATCTTTTAATAAAAGATATTTCGCTAAAAGAAAATATCGAAAATCCGAAAAAAATTATAAATGTAAACGGAAACGTAATATTAGACAAGGAAATCGAATTTAATAACCTGAAAGTATCAGTGCCAAATTATATAACAGCAGCTTCTGATTTCTTCGGAGGCGAAGAAATATCATTCAAATCTGACCTGAGCGTAAATAATAAACTTAGTGTACCTGCAATAAAAGGCAATGCTAAAATTAATTATTACAATATAAAAAAATTAATGACCTCCATAAAAAATGCTGATGTAAGTTTTAATAACAACAACATAAGAATAACGGCACCTAATGTTCAAATAAGCAATTCGTCGTTTAATATTGTTGCGGATGTTACAAAGGAAAATAATAACAATTTTACTATATCAAATCTTCAATTAAATTCTTTATATTTGGATTTGGGTTCTTTATTTAGTGCATTTGAGAATAAGAAAAATTTGTTTGAAAATTCGGTTATCGATATAAAACATGGAACCGCTACAATAGCGGATTTCAAATTATACGATATGAAAGCGAAAGATATCAGCAGTGATTTTCAATTAGAAAAAAATATATTAAAATTGACTGATTTAAATGCAAATGCATATTCCGGACATATCCAAGGAAAAATCAATTATAATATTCACTCTAACCTAATGAATATGGATATAACAGGTAAGTCCATCGACATAAAAAACTCGTTTAATGATTTATTTAAAATACAAGATAATCTTTCGGGGAAAACTGATTTTAAAGCCGCATTATCATTGATGCCAGGGGATGATAAAACAATATTAAGGACAATAAACGGAAGAGTTGATTTTGAAGCTTTAAATGGCGGCATGGGTTCTTTAGGTAAATTTGAATACTATTTATCCGCTAAAAATATCTTCTATCACGGATTTTTAAATACAACATTAAACAGAATAGCAGATGCTCTTACTCACGATAAAACCGAGCAATATAAAAGGGCAAAAGGCTCTGTTTTATTACAGAATGCCTATATGATAACTGACGGAATACAAACTACGGGTACTAAAATGAGTTTATACATAAAAGGCAGACAAAATCTTTTGACAAATCAGGCAAACTTTAATTTATACGGCAGAATAACCGATGATTTCAGGCGGAAATTAGGTTCATTCTGGAATGTATCTTTATCCGAATTAATAAACGGGCAATCTTCAAAACAAGATATCATTTTAACTTCTCTGCCCAAAAATATAGAAGAAAAAATTCCGCCTATATATAACTATTCGGGCAATACTAATTTGTTCAAGGTTAATCTTGCAGGGGATTTATCGGAAGTCAATTGTATCAATTCATTTGAATGGATAGCAGGAAATGAAGACTTTTCTGATACGGAAATAGAACAAATACAATTACAATCTGAACCGAAAACTGAAATAAAAAATGAATCAACTTCACAATCATCTGAAACAGTCAGAGAAACGGAAACAAAAGAAGTTACGGAAATAATTAAACCCGAAACAAAAGAAATTTCAGAATCCGAAAAAAATGAAAATGTAAGTCAGCCTAAAACTAATAAAGAAGAGCCTTTGCCGAGTTTTAGCGATATCCCCGAAGCCTTATAGTTTATATAAAATAAGCAAAAAAAAATGCAAGATCTTGTAAGATTTAAGAACTTGCAATATTTACACTAGCCGAAACATTAGTAACAAGTTTATTATACATTCAAAATCCGAATTAGTAAAGTACGGAATTGAATTTTACAATTTTCAGACTATAAAATTTAACAAATATTTACATAAGTTGTAAGATATCTTTACCAACTTGTATTAATAAGGATTTTATCGGATAATTTCAGTAGAGAATAGAGGAAAAGTAATATGAGAAAACCAAAAATTGCAGTATTGGGCGCTACAGGCGTAGTCGGCAGACATATATTGGAAATATTAGAAGAAAATAATGTAGTATATGAGGATATAAAATTTCTTGCAAGTAAAAAAAGTGCGGGAAAAGTATTGCAATTTAAAGGGAAAAATTACAAGGTAGAAGAAGCGGTTCCTGATAGTTTTGAAGGAGTGAACATTGTTTTGGCTTCGGCAGGCGGCTCGACAAGTTTGGTACTTGCACCCGAAGCAGTTAAAAGAGGTGCCGTTTATATTGATAATTCAAGTGCTTTCAGAATGGAAAAGGATGTTCCGCTGGTTATAGCAGGGGTTAATGATGAAGATATAAGAACTCATAAAGGAATTATTGCTAACCCAAATTGTTCTACCTCGCAATTAATGTTGGTGTTAAAACCTTTACATGATTATGCGGAAATTAAAAGAATGGTAGTAAGTACATATCAATCGGTATCGGGTGCGGGGCTTGCCGCTATTAATGAGCTTAGAGATAATACAATTGCTGTTAACAACAAACAGGCTTTTAAAAATACAGTATTTAAGAAACCGATTGCATATAATTGCATTCCTCAAATAGATGTATTCTGCGAAAACGGATACACTAAAGAAGAAATGAAGGTAACAAACGAAACCAGAAAAATCCTTCATTTAAAACCCGATACTCCTATCTCTTGTACGGCAGTAAGAGTACCCGTTTTTGTAGGACACTCGGAAGCCGTAAGTGTTGAATTTGAAAGGAATATTACTCCTGAAAAAGCGAGAGAAATATTGAATAACGCTTGGGGTGTTAAGGTTATAGACAACCCTGCCGATTATGAGTTTCCGACCGCAGTTATGGCTGCAGGCACTAATCCCGTTTATGTCGGAAGAATTAGAAAAGATATCGCTTTCGATAATGCGATTTGTTTCTGGTGCGTGGCAGATAACCTTAGAATAGGTGCAGCTCTTAATACGGTTAGAATAGCCGAAAAAGTAGTAGAAATGCAGGTTTTTTAAGGAATTGAATTATGAGATATAACTTAGGTGAAGTAATAACGGCAATGATAACTCCTTTTAAGGAAGATTTATCCGTCGATTATCAGGCATTAGAAAAATTAGTAAATCATTTGATAGAAACAGGAACGGATGCAATATTGGTTGCAGGAACAACGGGCGAAACACCTACGCTCTCCCACGAAGAAGAAGCTGATTTATTTTTGTTCGTTAAAAAAGTTGTTAACGGACGAGTTAAAATAATTATGGGCGCAGGTTCTAATTCAACCCAAACTGCCGTTCAATCCGCAATTAATGCTCAAAAGGCAGGTGCAGATGCGATTTTATCGGTTGTTCCGTATTATAACAAACCGTCGCAAAAAGGTATGTATGAGCATTTCTCGGCTATAGCAAAAGCAGTTTCGCTTCCTGTTATTTTGTATAATATCCCCGGAAGAACAGGCGTAAACATGCTTCCGGATACTATCGCAAAACTTGC
>CANQLK010000089.1 GCA_947624665.1 Candidatus Gastranaerophilales bacterium | reverse complement strand
TCCAAGGTTAAGCAATCGCTTCTTATACCGCAACAAAATTAGAAACGGGTTTAACGGCAGATTGTACAGACATAAATATAAATGAATATTCAATGTTGGTTTCAACAAGACCGACTTTCGGCGGAAAACTGACTGCCAATATATTATGCAAAACATTTCCTCAAATGGCGACCGTTCAGGAAAATGTATTTAAAGCAATAAAAACGGATAATAGAGCAAATGCCGTTTTTGACTGGCAGGATATAGGTCAAATAGAACTAAGAACTGAAATAATTAAAACAATAAAAAAAGAACATACTTCAAGAGATGTCGCAAAATCCGAAATAGTAATAGCAGGCGGTTTAGGTGCTTGTAAAGATAACGGATTTGCCTTGATATATCAGCTCGCTCAAAAAATGGGCGCTGCTGTCGGCGGTTCTAGAGAAGCATTTGAAAAATCTTATATTATTAAATCTCAGCAAATAGGACAAACAGGTAAAACTATTGCACCTAAATTATATATAGCAGTCGGAATTTCGGGTGCTAACCAGCATTTGGCAGGTATTAAAAATTGTGAAAAAATTATTGCCATAAATAATGACGTCAATGCTCCTATTTTTAAGTATGCGGATATTGGAATAGTCGGTAATTTATTTGAAATTCTTCCCGATTTAATAGAAAAATATGATACAGTTAAAATAGAGGAAAAAAATGAGTAACGAAGCTATTGAAAAAGAACATGAATTAAAACCGTTTTCTACGGCACAATTATTAAATTTCTGCCTTGGATTTTTCGGTTTACAATTTGCTTGGCAGATGAGAATTATTTTGTCAGGACCTGTAACAGAAGGACTTGGGGCTTCTCCTTTGCTTTTCGGATTAATATGGCTAGCAGGCCCCGTTACGGGCATGTTGGTTCAACCGATTATAGGTGAACTTAGTGATAAAACTCATACCATATTCGGTAAAAGACGTCCATATTTATTTATGGGTGCATTATTCGCAAGTTTGGCATTATGGGCATTCCCCAATTCCGCAGTAATTGCAGATAAAATTGCACAATTTATGCATATCCCTACCCCTATGTTCGGCGGATTAATTATTGCAGCCGTTATGATTTGGGTAATTGATGCTTGTGTTAACGCTGCTCAAGGCCCATACAGAGCTTTGGTTCCCGATTTGGTTCCTCCGAAACAGCATTCTTTAGCTAATGCTTATTTAAGTTTTGCTATCGGTTTAGGTTCGGTTGTTGCAGCAGGTACTGCTCCTTTCTTAAAATATGTTTGCGGTTATCAAATGAGTATTAATGCTCAGTTTGTTATGGCTGCTCTTGCATTTTCTTTGGCTATGCTTTGGACTTGTATTACCATTCAGGAACACAGATCGGTTAAAACAACCGCAAATACAGATACTCAAAATCAAACGGATGTTGAAAAAGGTCCTTCTTTTATTTCAAAAGTCGTTGATTTTTTTAAGTCATCTCCCGAAGTCGGTAAAATATGCTTGCTTCAACTGTTCACTTGGATTGGTATTATGAGTTTGAATATTTTCTTTACTCAATATGCAACTCACACTATATACGGTATTCCTGATTTAACTTCCGCTTCAGAAGAATTTAAAAACAGTTATACCGATTTGATTAATAAATCAACAAACTTTTCATCAATTTGTTTTGCCGTTCAGAATTTGATTTGCTTTTTGGTTTCCATACCTATTGGTCTATTATCAACAAAATTCGGAAATAAAAGGGTTCATTTCATTTCATTAATAACCCTTGCACTGGCATTGGTCGGAATGGGTGTTTCCAAAGAACCCGGTTTCGTACTTATTTGTATGGGTGTAGCAGGTATAGGTTGGGCAAGTGTTTTGGCTTTGCCTTTTGCAATGCTTTCTGAATTCATTAAAAAAGGTTCAGAAGGTTCTGTTATGGGTATATTTAATATATTTATCGCAGGCCCGCAGATTCTTGTTTGCACTATTTTAGCTTGGGCTATTAATCAATGCTCTTTTATGATACCGGAAGGTATTAACTATCACTGGGAATATGCATTTTTTATAGGCGCTATTACCATATTACTGGCTGCGGTTATAACTAATTTAATTAAGGAAAAAGAATAAATCCCAAAAAAAAGGAACTGTTTATACAGTTCCTTTTTTTTGAATTATTTATATGCTTCTACTTTTTGAGCATATATCTGAGCTTCAAAAATATCTTGATTTTTTATGTTTGGCCCTTCATAACCGTTAATATCCACCCATAAGTTGGGTCCTTTAGCCTTTATGCAGGGTTTTGTATTCTCTTTATCACAGGCTGTATTTGAAAAATTATCGATACAAAATAATATGTCGTCATTTGTTTGGAAAACGCTGCTTCCTTTGCAGGCATTTGTGGTAAATTTCAAGTTAGCGCTATTATTTTTTATTGATAATCTTTTCTTAAACACATTATCCGTTAATGATTGACTGCTGTTATAATCTTTTGCGGTTTTACCTTCTAAAGCATAATGAAGCTCAAGAGCCTGACTTAAAGTATAAACAGCTTTCTTATAACTATATTCAAAGCTGTCAGCTAATGTTTTTGTGTTTATTAATAAAAGTAATTAAGCCAAAATAATTACATATTTTTTCATATAATATATCCTTTTATTTTCGTAGTTTTTGTACAAAGTGATTAAATCTTTCCATAGCAGTTTTAAGCTTTTCTATAGAATAAGCATAAGAAATACGCAGATGACCTTCGCCGCTTTGTCCGAAAGCACTGCCGGGAACCGCAGCTATGTGTTCTTCTTTTAACAATTTTTCAGCAAATTCTTCACTCGTCATTCCGAATTCTTTTATGCTCGGAAATACATAGAACGCTCCAAACGGTTCAAAACATTCAACATTCATTTCTTTAAAGGCATTCAGTAAAAATCTTCTGCGCTGATTATAAGATTGCCGCATAACGTTAACATCATTGTCACCGTTTTTAAGCGCACTGACTGCTGCATATTGGCTTGTTGTAGGTGCGCACATTATTGTAAATTGATGGATTTTAACCATTTGAGAAATAATATCTTTCGGCGCACAGGCATACCCGAGCCTCCAACCCGTCATCGCATAAGACTTGGAAAATCCGTTGATAAGTATAGTTCTTTCCTGCATTCCCTCTATGGAAGCGATTGAAACGTGCTTGTTTTTATAAGTCAGTTCCGAATATATTTCGTCAGATAAAACATAAATATCTTTTTCTATTAAGATTTTAGATATTTTTTCTAAATCGCTTCTCTCCATAATAGCCCCTGTAGGGTTGTTAGGATAGGGCAGTACGAGTATTTTTGTCTTATTCGTGATTGAATTTATTAATTCTTGAGGTGTCAGCCTAAAATCGTTTTCGGCTTTAAGGTTTATTATAACGGGTTTTGCATTTGCTAAGATTGTACAAGGTTCATAAGAAACATAAGAAGGCTGCGGAATAATAACTTCATCTCCATCATTAACAAGCGCCCTAATTCCTATATCAATAGCTTCAGAACCTCCAACCGTTACCATAATTTCATTATCGGGATTATATATAATATTTTGAGTACGCTTAATATAGTTTGAAATTTCCTGCCTTAAAGGCTTCAAACCTGAATTCGAGGTATAAAAAGTTCTACCCTTTTCAAGGGAATATATGCCTTCTTCTCTTATATGCCAAGGAGTATCAAAATCGGGTTCTCCAACTCCCAGAGAAATAACATCTTTCATTTCGCTTACTAAATCAAAGAATTTTCTTATACCTGAAGGTTTTATGGATATTACTTTATTGGAAAGCTCTTTTGTCATGGTGTAATAATCTCTCTTTCATCACTGTTTTTCTTAGAAAGAATGGTACCATGGTCTTTGTATTTTTTTAAAATAAAATGAGTAGCGGTACTTAGAACACTGTCCAGAGTGGAAAGCTTTTCCGATACGAAATTGGCAATTTCTCTTAAAGATTTTTCCTCCAAAATAACAAGAAGGTCAAAACCGCCCGAAATCAAATATACGGCACGTACTTCGGGATAGTTGTAAATTCTTTCCGCCATAGAATCGAACCCTTGACCTCTCTGCGGAGTTACCCTGACTTCAATCAACGCAGTTACTTTCTCTATTGAAGTTTTTTCCCAGTCAATAAGAGTATGATAAGCGCAGATTATGCCTTCTTTTTCCATCTCCGCCATTTCATTCGCCGCTTCAATTTCACTTATTCCGAGCATAACGGCTAAATCTTTAAGTCCTATTCTCCCGTTTTTTTCTAATATGGAAAGCATTTCTTCTCTCATAAAAAATCTCCAAAATTATCTTATAAAATTCCAAAAATATCGTTTAATGCTTTTAAAAGCTCCTAGTTTTTCTATATCGCCTTTTTTCGCACTAACAACAGATACCTGTTGCGGTTGAACGGTTCTTTGATAGTTTACGGCCTTTGGGCCGAATAACATTACACCTTCTGGTGTGTAACCATCAGGAATATCAAGAAAATGGCAAAGCTCCGGGAATATTTTTAAAGCTATATGCGCATATCCGCACCAACAAGTACCAATTCCAAGACTTTGCGCATACATTTCAAAATAACTTAAAGCAATAATTGCATCTTCTTTTGCACAAGGTGCTTTCACTGAATTTGAAACAACAATTAAATGAGGCGCTCCTCTGAAAATTATATCTTCACCTTTTAAAAACAGATTTGTATAATATGAAAACTTTTCTACTACTGCTTTTATAGGCTTTTTTGTAAGTGCGTTAATAATTTTATTATTTGTATAAGTCCTGAATTCATTCATAACTTCAACATCATCTATAAAAGAAAAATGTAATTTGTGATAATTACAGCCTGTAGGAGTATATGGCAGCATATCTTTTAATTTTTGCATTTTCTCCTGTTCAATATTTTCGTTTTTGTACTGCCTGTTACTTCTTCGTGCTTTAATTAAGTTTAAAATCATATCCGGATTTTGAACATATATATTATCACAGGCAGCAGGGTCTTTGTCAAAAACTGAAACGGCACCTACAGGACAGATTGCCATACAATGCTGACAACCTATACACCTGTTTGGATTTTTAGCTTCCGGTATATCATTGGAATTTTTTTCCAAAACATTCGAAAGACAGTCTTTAATGCACAATCCGCAATGAATGCACTTATTTTCATCAACTTTAAAATTTAAATTTTTCACGATTTAAACTCCTATAAAAAGACATTTAATAATAAAGATGATAGCAATAAACAGTAATAAAAACAATAAAAAAAATAAGTATTGACTTATAAAATTTATACGATAATATAATAATTGCTGAGGGCGTTTAGCTCAGTTGGTAGAGCGCCTCCCTTACAAGGAGGATGTCAGGAGTTCAAGTCTCTTAACGCCCACCATTTAGAAGAAAAGGCACTTTCAAGTAATATTTTGGAGGTGCTTTTTATTTGCATATCTAATTTTTCGCCGTCATATAAAAAGTTCGATACAAGTAAATTAAGGAAATAACGTTTTTTCTCATTACTAAACGTTAAATACTTATTATAAGCGTTTTTACAGAGTTCGAGGACTATTGATATTTTTTCCATTGTAACATCGGTTTCGGCGGTAGTATGTGCAATTTGTACGCATAATTTATCAATTTCACTTTGAAAAATTTCTCGTTGTTCGTTATAAAAATTTTCGTCGATATTTCCGTCTAATTTATCAACGTAAAGATTATGCAATCTTTTTTTATTTTTTTCTATTAATTTTGTTATGTTTTCCGTTGTTTGCTTGTCAAATTCAATTTGTTGATTTAATACTTTTTTGCATTGGTTTATTATCATATCTATATTTTCCGACGGTATCGAAATTGAAGTTAAAAAAGCCTCGACCATTTTATCGATAGTTGATTCTTTTAAATATTTAACTTTACCTATTTTACATTTGCGACCTTGGCAGCGATAATAAATATATTTTCCTTTTTGAATTTCGCCAATTAAAGAGCAACCGCAATCGCTGCATTTTATCATGTTTGAATATAAAAATTCGTGATTTTGTTTTTTCGGGTTTAAATTATAATCTCTTACACGCTGACACTCATAAAAAAGCGATTGAGATATTAAAGGTGTATATTTCCCGTCGTAATAACGCTTTCCTTTAAATTCAAATTCCCCGGTATAAAAGGGGTTATTTAATATTTTTTCAATATTTGTTTTTTGACATGGCCGGGATTTTATAATAAAACCTTCTGCGGCAAGTTTATCGGCAAGCGTTTTATATGAAAACATGTTCGTTGCGTATAATTCAAAGGCCCTAACTATATAACCCGCCTTTTCTGTATCGACTATTATTTCACGCCGTTTTTTACCTATATTTTTGCCCCTTTTATAACCTACCGGTAATTTTGACGGATAAAAACCCAATTCGGCCGCTTTGTGCATTCCTTTTCTTACCTCGATAGATAAATTACGAGGATATAACGAAGAGGTTGCGGAAAAAATTGTAAAAATATGAAATACGGACGGATGAGCGTTTCGGTGTAAAACTAACATTTCACGAACAGAATGTATAAAATGAGGTGTAGTTCTTGCGAGGTTAATTATATCGGCGCAATCATATTCATTACGGAGTAACCTATCGTTTTTTTCATAAACAAAATGATACGGAGTTTTTTTATTTTTACGCAAAAATTTTATAATATCATCATATACGGGCCTTTGCCCGTTTTCTTTTGCCGATATGTGTTCGGTTAAGATTTTAACAACTTCAAGGCCGTTATCTTTACAATATTTTTTCATTAAATCAATTTGCGCCGGGATAGAAAACCCGCCGATTTCTTGTTCTTTAGATGATACACGTGCGTATATTATTGCTTTTTTTGATTCCATTTAAACCCTTTCGGATATAATTTTATTTAATTCTTGTATATCTTTATTACTTCCGGTAAAAATTATATTATCGTCCGGTTCCGGGCGTTCTATTTCAATATAATATTTTTTATCACTTTTG
>CANQLK010000088.1 GCA_947624665.1 Candidatus Gastranaerophilales bacterium | reverse complement strand
CAATAAAAGCCGTTTTTGACCGATTTCAAAATATGCAAATCATCTTATTTCCGACCGCAAAAACTGGCATTGTGTTTGTAATAGAGGCAAAAAGATGACAAAAAACTTCCGACTCAAAACGGACATTAAAAGACACCGTAGTTTGACGGGTCGGGTAAGTAGATTTTCAAGGCGCAAGCCGTAGAAAATCACGTAATGCGAATGAGAATAAACAATAAAAAAATCGGAACGACAAGATTTGAACTTGCGACCCCTACCACCCCAAGGTAGTGCGCTACCAGGCTGCGCTACGTCCCGATTATATATTAACTTTTCAATTTTGGGCCTGAAGCGCACTACGTGCTACCTCTCCTCGAATGATACACTGTATCATTCTCGTCGGCAGAGTCAGGCACGCTACGTCCCGATTTCGATATAGCCTTACAAATTATTGCTTCACTCCTTCAAGTCGCTCACTATTTGCTTCGCAAAAGTCGTTCGCTATTTCGGTGTTTCTTCGGCGTTTCGCTTCGCTTCAGCCTACGCAAAATTTGTCTGCGCTACGTCCCGTTTGTATATTGAATTTTCAATACCAGAGATACCCAATGGTATTTCCGACCATAATTTTAACATTGTAAAAAAATTTTTTCAATAATTATTTTTTTGTTAGAATAAATTTCGGAGATAACAAATATGAAAATTTGCGTTATAGGGACAGGTTATGTTGGTTTAGTTGTCGGAACTTGTCTTGCCGATATGGGAAATAATGTCATTTGTATTGACAATAATTCCGAAAAAATTGAAAAATTAAAAAAAGGCATCATTCCTATCTTTGAACCGGGACTTGAAGAGTTAATTAAAATCAACGTAAAGGAGAACAGGCTCACTTTCTCTACTGACATAAAAGAAGCCGTTAAAAAGTCTTTGGTATGTTTTATAGCTGTATCAACTCCACAAACGAATGAAGGTGATTGCGATTTAACAGCTGTTTATAATGTTGTTAAAGAAATAGCAATAAATATTAACGAGTATAAAGTTATTGTTGATAAGTCGACCGTACCTGTCGGAACGGGAGAAAAAATCAAAGAGATAATTCACTCCATAACCAATGTTCCTTTTGACATAGTTGCGAATCCCGAGTTCTTAAAACAAGGTACTGCCGTTAACGACTTTTTATATCCTGATAGGGTTATCATTGGTTGTAATTCTCAAAAAGCACAAAATATTATGACGGAGTTATATTCTCACTATTTAAGAAGCGGTAATCAACTGATTTGTATGGATATTAAATCAGCCGAAATGACAAAGTATGTTGCTAATGCATTTTTAGCCACAAAAATCTCTTTTATTAATGAAATGACGAATATATGTGAAAAAGTTGGAGCTGATATAGAACAAGTAAGAAAAGGTATTATTTCCGACCCGAGAATCGGCAAAAATTTTTTATTCCCCGGAATTGGCTATGGAGGAAGCTGTTTTCCTAAAGATGTAAATGCACTTATTACTACTGCGAAAACAAATAATATAAGCTCAAAAATTCTTGAAGCGGTTCGATATACAAATTACAATCAAAGAGAAATTTTTCTGAATAAAATAATGAATTTCTATAACGGTAATATTAAAGATAAACGATTTGCTATATGGGGACTGTCTTTTAAGCCAAGAACAAATGACATGCGCGAAGCACCTTCAATTTATGTTATTAATAAACTTCTGGAACACGGTGCTAAAATCATCGCCTATGACCCGCAAGCTATGGAGGTTGCAAAAAGCATTTTTAAAGAGTCTATTTGTTATGCTAAATCTGCTTATTCAGCCATTAAAGATGCCAATGCTCTTGTTCTGCTTACGGAATGGAATGAATTTAGGAAAATAGACATTGATTCCGTTTTAAATAATATCAGTGACAAAGTTATTTTTGATGCTAGAAATCAATATTCGCCCGTTTTATTGGAAAATAACGGAATTAAATATATTAATTTCGGATTAAAATAAATTGTATATTAAGTTATATTAAAATCAATTTAGAAGCAAAAACACTAAGTCGGACTAAGGATAAAAATAAAATTGAAAAAATTTTAATTTAAAAAAATTTTAATTTTTGATATCATAAAAGTCTACACTAGCAAATTTAATTTTTTGCAGATTTAAAGCAGATGTACAATGTATAGGAAGATGTCATGAGAATCAATTCAATCACACCCAATACGGCATATCTGAGAAACAATGTTTCTAACAGCCATTCGGGCAGTGCGAAAGCAAGGGAAAAAGAGCGAGAATTAAATAAACAAAATAATAGTGAAAATATAAGTACGACCATCAAGAGTAATCCTGATGGTCGTGCGAGTTTTAAGGGGGGCGCTCCGTTATTACACAGAGCTGCAAATTTTGCCTCCGATAACCCATTGTTGGCTGAAGCTATATTCGCTTTAGCTATTACTTGCGGAGCCAGACCGATTACTATTATGGCAACGGCAAAAAATGAAGAAGATAAGGAAAAGTGTTCTTATCAAGCCATGAAATCCATTGCTTCAGGGCTTGTCGGACTCGCAATGACTGCTCTTATTTCAACACCGATTAAAGCAGCTGTTAAAATAGCTCACGATAAAGGTGCTTTTAAAATAACTCCCGAATACAGAGAAAAAGCAAAAACAATCGTTAAAAAAGGAGTCGAAGCACTTAATGAATTTGCCCAAAATTGCAGTGAGTCGGGTTCTAATCAAACACTTACTTCTCAAATTTTCAAATTAACCGAAAACGGTCAAATTAATCTTAATATTTTTAAAGAAGCAGGTAAAAAATCCGAAAAATTATTCAAAAGAGAAATAAAAAACGCAGCTCCGAATATCTCTAAGACAGTCAAAGAAGCAATTAATGCTCAAAGAACTCTTAATAATTTTGAAAAAACAGGAAAAAATGTTATGGATAAATTTTTCCAACCCATATTTATGCCGATAAGAGCTGATGTTACCATTGCTTTAGTTCCTATTTTACTGGGATTACTCGGCAAACACAAACCGGGGGCAAAAGCGCCGCAAGTGGCTCAAAACCCTATGTTGAATATAAATCACAATTTGTTTTTTAATGAAAATGAAAAAGTTTTATTTGAATCTTTTTCGGGAGTAGCAAATCATGAGAATAAATAGTTTATCATCAGCACAATATAACCAAATAAATAGAAATAATAACAGACAATCGACCCCTTCTTTTAAAGGAAACCCTGTTTATGACGGTGTAACAAAAGGTCTTTCACATTTCTATGAAAATGTTGCTAAAACAAATACTTTTAAAAGCTTCATTAACAAGTTCAGCAGAACAGATAATTCTTTTACGCATCTGCTTGTAGCTGAAAGTTGTTTCTTATCGGGATTTTATATGATTAATACAATCAGAAACAAAAAAATTAAAAAAGAGCAAAAACCGCAGATGGTAATTAATGATGCACTAACTCTCGGTGTTTCTACCGCAGGTGCTTATTTGGTTGAAGATAAAATCAGTAATGTCGTTAAGTCAGGTGCTGAAAAATATTTTGCTAAACATTCCGATTTCTATACCGAACTTGGGAAAAAAGCTCAAGAAGCAATGACTTTATCTCCGAAAAACGAGTTGCTCAATAAGGTTGAACAAGCTGTTTCCAATGCAGGTGAAGAACTTACAGGCCGTCTTGAAGATATTTCTTCGTCACTTAACAAACATTTCAAAAATATAATTGCAGATAAAAAAGGATTTAAAGCTTTTCAAATTACTCCCGAAAAATTAGGTGAAGTTCAAGCCAATGTTAAAAATGCCGTTACAGAAAATATAGGGAACCCCGCTAAAGCTAAAGAAGCAGTTTCAGGAGTAGTAGATGATATTTATAACTCTGCTGCCGCTCGTTCAGAAGCCGATAAAGTATTCTCCGGCATTAATAAATTAAAAACTTTGGTTATTCTGGGTATTATTTACAGATATCTTGGGCCTGTTATAATTACTCCAATAGCTAATAAATTGAGTTCTAAATTCTTCTCCAACAAAAATAAAGAAGATAAAGTATCTGATAAAAAATAATAAATATATTAAAAGAGAGATGGCATATTCTATGCCATCTCTTTTATTACCTTATTTACTTATTCTTATAATTAAACATTAAATCTGAAATGAACTATATCTCCGTCTTGGATAACATAGTCTTTTCCTTCCAGTCTTGTTAAGCCTCTATCCCTTGCCACCGTATATGAACCTGCCTCCACAAAATCTTTATACGAAGTAACTTCGGCTCTAATAAATCCTTTCTCGAAATCCGTATGAATTACTCCTGCCGCCTTCGGAGCCTTTGAACCTGTTTTGACAGTCCAGGCATGAACTTCTTTTTCACCTGCGGTAATAAATGTTGTTAAGTCCAATAATTTATATACAGACTGAACCATACGTTCAATACCTGAGCTTGTAACACCCAAATCGGAGAGATATGCTTTAGCTTCATCAGGAGAAAGTTCAGCCAGTTCGGCTTCAATTTTGGCGGATATAACAACTACATCAGCGCCGTGTTTTGCGGCATACTCTCTAACCGTATCCACATAAGCATTTCCTTTTGCCAAATCAGTTTCACTGACATTAGCCGCATAAATTACGGGTTTTATACACATTAACTGGGAATTTCTTGCCACTTCCAGTTCGTCTTCTTCAAAATGTTCTTCGATATTTATAAAAGTCGCATCAGAGAGCAATTCATTTAATTTTGTATAGACTTTATGTTCCAATACAGCTTGTTTATCACCTGTTTTAGCCTGTTTTGCGAGTCTTTCTATTCTTTTTTCCAGTGATGCCATATCAGCAAGTGCAAGTTCCGTATTAATAGTTTCAATATCATCCAATGGATTTATTTTACCCGAAACGTGGATTGTATTTACGTCATCAAAACAGCGTACCACTTGGATTATTGAATCGACTTCCCTAATGTTATGAAGGAACTGATTTCCCAGACCTTCGCCCTTACTGGCACCTTTAACAAGTCCTGCAATATCTACAAATTCAATTGCCGTAGGAATAACAGTATCTGTTTTAACCAGTTTTTTTAATATTTCCAGTCTTTCATCAGGTACACTAACAACTCCGATATTAGGTTCTATTGTACAAAAAGGAAAATTCGCACTTTGGGCATTGTTAGAAGAAGTCAATGCATTAAATAAAGTTGATTTTCCAACATTCGGTAATCCTACAATTCCCGCTCTTAACATAAATAATTCCCTTTCAATTATTTATAGGGTAATACAAACAGAAACCTTTATCAATACATAAACAAAGGGAAGGAGATATAGAAATTTCTAAACTAACCGCGAATTTCGGCTTCATCCGTTATTTTTATTATAAACTGAGAGCCGGCAGGAATTGATACTGAGCCGCCTTTACAGAATATTGCCGCAACGGGAGCCACTGTGAAATTTACCAAATAAAATGCAGCACCTGCCGTTATAGGAACTATCGACAATAAATTTATAATCGGAATGGGATATAGGGCAGAAGCAAATGTATGAGCGGCATTAAATACTTTTTTCCCCGGTGTCATTGCCTTTGATACATTTTTCAAGTATTTTCTTTTCCCCTTTATATCACTATGAAATACTTTTTTTTCATTCACATTGATTATTTTTGTATTTATTTTGGACATTACACCGTTATAATATATTTCATCGATTTTCAATTCAACAAGTCCGCCGTTGCCTGTAATTTGAGGT
Source organism: Candidatus Gastranaerophilales bacterium (assembly GCA_947624665.1). Taxonomy (GTDB): domain Bacteria; phylum Cyanobacteriota; class Vampirovibrionia; order Gastranaerophilales; family Gastranaerophilaceae; genus Avigastranaerophilus. Next base: position 1,283 of record CANQLK010000088.1, on the reverse strand, counting down.
CGGTGGGAATCGGTTATTACTCCTTTATAAATTGTACCCGCAGGTATTATACTGCCATCCTTGGTTTTTATTCCGTTAACGGAAGTAAAACTGATTGCCGTTCCTTTTAATTGCCAATCGGATATGGCTGATTTTGAGCTTAATGCCACTTTTGTACCGTCTGATATTTTATACGTTTTACCTGACGGATTATATATTTGAGCAGGTGAAGGCTGTAGTTTCGGAGTGTTTGTAGTTTCAGAAGCAGCCGGCAGTGACGGTAATGCGGGCAATTCGTTTTCTTCAACTTTATAATCTTTTCTTATTTGTGAATCTATTGAAGAGTCAAACTCAACAGCCAAAACACTCGTTGAAATTATACATAATAACAAAAATGTAGAAATTAATTTTTTCATTTCTACATTTTATCACATTTTTGATTTTTTAAAAATTATTTCAGTTTTAAGACGTTTTTTTAAAAATACCAATTATGGCTTTAAATGTATCAGGTACTAATTTTAATACTGTTTTTGCAGCATTAAATATGGATTTACCAACTGTTTTGGTACAATCACCAACTCCTTTTATCGATAAATTTTTATGAGTGGATAAAAACGAACCTTTATGATTTTTTATAACCTCTACAACATTTTTTATTTTATCGTGACCTTTAAATGTTAAAAATAGTGCAGCTGCAATTGCCAAGCCCTTACCTAGTGTTGAGGGAATATCTGTTTTAACTTTATCTTTTTCTTTTTTAACATAAGAATCATTTGGAAGCTTATTTCCATCTAAACCTTGCATAGTATTTCCCATAGTCATAAAAGGACCTATATGCCCCGGATACGAACCAAACCTGTTTAACGAATAATAATTCATAAATCTTACTCCAAAATTAACCTATATATATAAAAACATTTTGGTTGTAAAAATTTACTTTTGTTGTGATTAAATATAATTAATTACTACTCCAAATGCAGTATTTTCGGCAATAATTCTTCCTTTTTTTCGCATTTTATCAGACAATATAATTAGTAAAGGAATAGAAAGTTGATGTTTGAGAATACGGCAAATAATACTTTTAAAATTGAAGGAAAATTTGATTTTAAGTCCATGGCTTTGGATTATATGGAGTTCGCACGTAAATATCACGAACAATATTTAATCAAGGGCAAAAAATCAGATTTGGATAATGCCGTTGATAATTACATAGATGCAATAAAATATAATCCTAATATTGCTGAAGCCTATTATAGACTTGCGACTTTGTTATGGGACAGAGGTGAAATCAATCTGAGTTCGGC
>CANQLK010000087.1 GCA_947624665.1 Candidatus Gastranaerophilales bacterium | reverse complement strand
GCAGCTTCCGTTTGAGGAGCGGCTTCGGAAGCTGCTCCTCAAACCGAAGCCGCTCCTCAAACGGAAGCTGCTCCTCAAACCGAAGCCGCTCCTCAAACCGAAGTTGCTCAGGCAGAAGTCGTCGCAGAAGAAGCTCCTGTTGAAGAAAACAGAGAAGAAATCCAGCTTACAAGCGCTTCCAAACCTAAATCATCCATAGCAGGAAAGTTATCTTATATGATATTAAAGAAATTCAAACCAAAAGATAAATCTGATGATTCTAATAAAACTTTATATGCATAAAAGATAAGTAAATAAAAAAATAAAAAAGAACCGAATAAATTATATTCGGTTCTTTTTTATTACATCAAAAATCACAACACAAAACAAGCACATAATATTAATTTTATTGCTCATTTATGCCGTATTCAAAGTTAATTGCATAAATAAATAGCCGCTAACTTATACAATCAACATAACGATAATAAAAAAACATTCGGAATGAATGTTCCGTTATTTTAAACAAATATTGGCAAATAATTCATCAAAAAAATATATGATTTATTGATTATTTAAAACATTATTTTTATACAAAAGAAGTATATCTCTCCAGGATTCCGAAACAACGTCATCCTTAGACAACGCTTCATAAGAAATACCTGCGTGATGAATTAAGGGTAAAAGTTTTTCTTCACTAATTTTAACAGGTGCATCGATATCGTCATCTGTATCATTACATACAAAATAACCTTTTCCGTCCGCATCTTGAGTATAGCCGATAACGGTTATTTCATGCCCGCCGTTAACAGTATTATTTTCATCAATATGTGTATAGCCGATAATAACATTTTGTCCGAGTTCTAAAGATTTTAATATATGTTGTTTAGTTTCTTCGGGTTTACAATTATAACCGACCAATTTACCCGTTTCTGGGTCAATATTTTGATATACAACGGACAATTTAGGAGATTCAAAAACGATTTGTTCGACGAAATTTTTTTCATAATCAGTTAAACCGCTGTTATCATTGTTAAATTCGGTCACTGCTCTTTCATCGATTAAAGAATCATAAGTATTTTGAGAGCCTAAATTTAATAAAGCGGATTGTATGAGAACGTCAATACAAGAGCGTTCACCCGGGTCTTTATAAGAAGACTGAACTCTGGCTCTAACGATAGCGTTTCTGTCAGGTTTGACCGTTATTTTGATATTATCCCAGTCTTTAATTTCGCTTTGAGTATTAAACTTATGTAAATCACCGATTTTAGATAAAAAAGAACCTGCTATATCGGCGACTTTAATATTTTTATCTACGGAATAATTTTGGCTTGTCAAACCGGCAACGAATCTTGTAAATTCGGCAGGTTTTCTGCTTGCCAGATTAAATTCCATACTTGCAACAACACAGCAGGAAGAAACAACATTATTGGCTTTTTTCGGAATTTCACCACCAATTTGTTTTGAAACATCTTTAGCGGCTTCTTTTGGTATATCTCCGAATTTTTGAGTTATCAAATAAGGATTATTTAATGCTGAAAGTGTTTCTTTTATGATTTGCTCGCTATTCAAGCCTTCAATTCTTTTTTCGGAAGCTATTTTATACAGATTATCCAAAACGCTTGATCCGTCATTTGAATTATTATCAAACAGCAATCCGGAACTTTCCAAATCCGAAAAGATTTTTTGTGATTCTTTATCCAATTTAGAAGCGATTAAAGAAATTTTTTGTTTTTGAGAAGGTTCTTTTTTAACTGCTGTAAATGAAGGCACATAAGCTTTTAAGTTTTCCTGACTATAAGAGTGAAATTTAGAATTTTCCCGAATCGGATTTGTTGTATTTTTTGCCGAAATCGGTTTATTAACATTAGGAATTGAAATATTATTTTTTATTTTAGAAATATTTAGCATAAAAACTTACACCTTCATTTATAATAAAAATAGTTATAAAAAAAAATTGCTAAATAAGTGCATTATTTATAATAAAAACTTTATTTTGTAACAATTTATAATTGATTTTTACCTTCTTTAAGACCTCTTGCACGGTCATAAAGTTCTATTTTCATATTTAAAGAATGTGCTTTTTCGATAACGTAGTTAACTAAATCCAAATAATAATCCGAGATTGTAGCTCTGTTTGTTTTATACCAAACATCTTCAATATCCAAAGCGAGCCATTTCCCGCCAACATTTAGAACGGAGTCAATCCACATATCAATTTCTTTTCTGTTATCGTTTACATTTGGAATAATAATGTATTTAGAGGTCATCAAGCCATAACCTTCGGTCTGTGCCTGAGCATATTTTCTCATATTCTCCAAAACACGATTATATGCATTAACACGTTTAACTTTTTGATAAGTTTTATCACAACCGGAATCTATTGAAATAACGACATTTAAAACGCCTTTGCGAATGGCATCTTCAATAGCCGGAGAAAACTTAATCCCCGAAGAATGAATTCTCATATTCCTAAATCCGTTATCGGTTAACAGAGTAATCAAATCTTCAAATTCAGGAGCTACGGTAGGTTCTCCGCCGCCAAAAGCTACTTCTCCTCCGGGACGTAATATTTTTTTATCAATCATATCTCTTACGACAGGTACTGCATCATAAGGTGTTATTTTATCAAATATTTTTTTATTTTGAACTTCATAACAATATGTACATTTACTGTTACAAAGCACCCAGTAATTAAATTGAAGAAAATTTATATAATCTTCCTCATCCCATTCTTTTTCTTCAAGGAAAACGCATCCGACACAATTCGGAAGAATATTCCCTTTTCTGTGTTCTTCTCTATATTTTCTTTTTAATTCGAATAGTTCTTCCCAATTAATAGGTTCACCGTTATAGGAATGTTTTAATGTAATTCTGCCACCGCCACTGTGACATGTAAAACAACATGTTTCAAGCCTTGTATGTTCAAAATCCATTCCATGCTCTATATATCTGCAACTTAAATATTTCACTTATATCCCAATCTCCAGTTTATATATCTAAATTACCATTTCCGACAATAATAGTCAAGAATGCAAATAAATACTAATTTCTTGTTTTTGATATTTATTGTATGTATAATAATCTCATAAATAGTAAAAGAATGGAAAATATTTTGAAATACTTAAGCTGCATACATTTAGAACATGGAATAACTTTTTTTTCTAATTCGGTACAAATATGCTGTATAAGTTCGCACCCCGGAGGCGGAAGAATAGTTGAAATTGATAATTACCACGGTGAACCAATCGATTGGGACAATTTTTTCAATAAAAGAAATCAATTGAGAGAAAGTGCAAGAAATGGTATTACCCCGACCAAATGTGAAGGATGCTACTATTTGAGAGAGCAGGAATGGAACAGTGAAAACTATATTGATGAAGTTTTAATAGGTCACTTTACACACTGCAACTGTAATTGCATTTATTGCTACACCGAAGCAGATAAGAAATTCTTTAACGCTAATAAAACATACAATATCTACCCTGTTATGAAAGACATGATTGATAAAAAAATACTTTCAAAACATTCAACAATAACTTTTGGCGGTGGTGAACCGACTATTCTTCAAGAATTTGAAGACTTAATCAACCTTTTACTTGATTATGATGTTTATAATATCAGAATTCACTCTGACGGAATTAAATATTCCCCCGGTATTGAAAGAGGATTAAGGCTCGGTAAAATTACTTTAATTACCTCCGTAGACTCAAGTTCTCCAAAAGTCTACGAAAAAATTAAACAGGTTCCTTGCCATGACAAAGTTTGGGCTAATTTAAAAAAATACGCAAATGCTAAAAACGGACTTATAAGAACAAAATACGTTCTTATACCGGGTATTAACGACAGTCTTACCGAAATTAAGAACTGGCTCCAAAAAACTTACGATGCAGGCGTTAGAAATATTGCATTCGATATTGAAGATAACTGGTTTAAAAAACATAGAGAAAATATTCCTCAATACATTTATGTAATTTTTGATTTCGTGTTTGAATGCTACAAACAATATAAAATTGAAAGCTGCGAACTTTACGAACGTGCTTATAATTTAAAAGTAGACCGAGAGAACAAACAGAACTGTGTATAAATAGTCAGGAGTTATAATTGCCGGCTGTGTTATCAGATATTATTAATAAATTTAAACCGAAAAAAAATTATCCGTTCTGTAAATTTGTATCGGAATCATTATTCTTTGATTATGACAATTCCGTCAAATTATGCCCATATAATAATATGGGATTGATAAATGAAAACTTCGACGGTATCTGGTTTGATACGGAAAAATTTATCGGCGAAAGAAAAAACTGCTCTGATATAATGGCTTCAAATGAACTGCCCAGCTGCTGCCATGATTGCATAAACCTGAAAGAAACGGGGAATATTAAACTAAAACAACAACTAAAATATATATTTTTTTCTAATTGGAAATTCTGCTATGTAAATTGTTCGTATTGCAGCCGTCCCAAAACAGATAACTTTATTCAGGCAAAACACTATGATATCCTGCCTTTAATTAAACAATTAATAGACAAAAAGTTAATAAATACAAAAACCAAATTCATATTTGAATGCGGCGATGCTTGCGTTCACCCGGAATTTGACAAAACCGTTTATTTCCTGCTTAACTATGAAGCAAAAAATATTATTGTTAACACTCCTGCTCTAAGATATTGCCAATCAATTTCGGATATAATTTCTAAAAATGCAGGACAAGTTATTATAACTTTAGATGCGGGAACAAAGTTTACTTACAATAAAATTAAAGGATTAGACAGGTTTGATGAGGCAGTAAATAATATAAAAAAATATTCATCTCATCAAGAACCCGATGAAAAAAGAGTCATTCTTAAATTTACCATGCTCGAAGGTATTAATGATAACGAAAAAGAAATTCTGGAATGGTTTATTCTCTCCAGAAATTTAAAAATAAAAAAATTATTTTTTGAAATAGAAAACACTTGGTACTCAAAAATTAAAAATTCCGTTCCTAAATATGTAAAAGACATAATTATTTTTGTAAAAGATATGGCAGATTTCAATAATATCAGCTTGGAATTCGGTGATATGACACAAGCAATATATAATTCAACAGATAGAGAAAAAGAATAATGTTTGTATATAACGAAAAATATAAAAGCAAAAAAGAAGGTTATTATTACAGCTGTCCGTGGATAGAACACGGATTGGTATTTTTTAAATATAAACTCTCAATGTGCTGCAACTGCGGGCATGAAGGCAGCAGCGAAGCTATAATCAGAAATAATTTTACGGGTCAGTCCATAGATTGGGAAAGAATATTTAAAATAAAAGAAATCTACAGAAAATATCATAAAAAAGGCAAAATTCACAATGGATGTTTGTCATGCCCGTATTTGGAAGAAAAAAAATGGGACAGCGCAAAATATATAGATAATTTATATATAAGCCATTGGAACGAATGCAATTCAAAATGCATATATTGTTTTTCTGCGGCAAATCCAAAGGAATTCAACGAAAGAAAAAGCTATAATGTATTACCGATTGTAAAAGAAATGTATGAAAAAGGTATTTTAAGAACGGGTGGAATTATATCGTTCGGCGGAGGCGAACCCACTGTTCTTGAAGAGTTTGAAGAACTTATTACATTCTTCTTGGATAATTATTTTTGGGGAATAAGGGTTCATTCTTCAGGCATAAAATATTCACCCGCACTTGCAAGAGCAATAAATGAGATTAGAGCTTATGTTGTTGTTTCGGCGGATTCGGGTTCACGTGAAACTTATAAGAAAATAAAACAAGTTGATAAGTATGATGAAGTTCGAGAAACAATAAGGAAATATGCACTTCAAACAACATTTCTCGGAAGAGGACTTGTAGGAGCGAAGTACATTATAATCCCCGGGATAAATGACAATATTGAAGAGCTTGATAAATGGCTGCAGGCAAACTATGATGCGGGTTTGTATACTGCCGTCCTTGATATTGAAGAAAATTGGTATCTTAAAAACAGAGGCAATATCCCAAATCATATCTTTAAACTGATAGAATACGCAAAAAAGCGTGCAAAAAAATTGAATTTTAATTTTGAACTGTACGAAAGAATTCAAAACGTACTTGATGACAGAAAGAAAAAGAAATTACTTAAAGTATAACTTACTTATTAATTCTTATATCCAAACGAGTATTGTTTAATAAATCTTTTAATAAATTTTCATTACTTATTCCATTTGTGGTTTTTGAGGAAAAAGCAGGCAATTTATATATAAAAGATATATTGTTTTGCGTATTATAGAGCATATTTATTTCATTCGGAATTTTTAAGTCTGATATTTGAACAGGAGTTGAAGCATTGCTTTTATAAAGTTGATTATCTATACATAGTAATATAAGTGCGGATTTTAATTCCTGCTCATTTTCCGTTGATATATTTTGTTGTTTCAAATATTTCAAGTAATCAACAACGAAAACTCTCAAATATTTTACCGCATTCGGATAAACAAGATTGGAATACAAAGTATTGATTTTAAACTTAAATGCCGTCAAAATTTCGGATTGACTAAGAGGCAATTTTGCCCTTTGAGCGGTATCTTCCAGTAATGAATAGACTTTATCATAAGCACTTTGTGTCATTGCACCTTTAGAATAAAAGCTTTCAATACTTTTTTCATAATCAAGCCAAAAGCTTGTCATATCACCTTGTTTTTGTTTTAAGCACTTATCATACTCTGCCTGAAAATAAGGCATTTTCTTTAGTATTGATTGACTGTATATATAATCAAAAACAGCAACTTGTTCACGCTCTATTCCTTTTGTGCGTGATACAAGAGAATATATCTCATTATCGACAATATTAAACATATTAGCCAGTTTTTTCATCGGGGTATCCGTTATGGGGATATTGTAGTATTTATATATATTATCAGATACGTTATAAGCACTTACTTCCAAAGGATTTCTTATACTTTCGGTCATTTTATAAATATCAGAATATGAACTTGTAAGCTCAAGCTGATTTTGCGTTAAAAGTCTTATTAATCCGTTTTTATAATATTGGGTCTGAAAATCAGCAATATTTGAATAAGAAGCCGCTTTCTGCCAAAAAACGG
>CANQLK010000086.1 GCA_947624665.1 Candidatus Gastranaerophilales bacterium | reverse complement strand
GGGGGTAAAAATGGTATATTATATGTACAAAAGTGAAGTAAAAAAATAACAAATATTTATATACAAATTTTTTGTGGGTGTATATCACAGCACATTAGGCAATTTCCAAATAATTTTTCTTTATACAAAGTTTTTCTGAAATTACAAAATTTTTCATTATTAATTATATCTTTAAGCTTTTGTTCTTTTAAAGTTCCCATATTTAAGGGGACACAAGGATAAACTATACCTTGGGGATTTATAAAAATGTCATGAAATGGCATTGAACAAGGTTTAAAAAGCGTATTTATATCTTCATTTAAATTTGAAAAAATATAGTTTATTTCATCTATATTATTAAATCTTGGCGACCACCTGATTTTAGTTGAATATCGTTTTTTCAATGAATTGAGTTCATTATAGATTTCATTAAAATGTTCAATATCAAAGTATATTTCATAATCCAATTTCTTCTCTAAATCTTTATAATTTAAATTATTAAAATATTTAGGATTTTGCCTATAATTAGTTCGTTTAAATAAAAACCCTATATATTCAAATTTATATTGAGCAGCAAGTTTATAAAGTTTAGGCAAGTCATCAAGGTTATTTTCTAACACAACAGTATTAATTTCACATAATGGAAATTTCATATTTTTGTCAGTTTTAATTTGTTTTATTACATCAAGTATAGATAAAATTTTATCAAACAAACCATTACAATTTCTGTTTATATCATGAGTTTGTTGAATACCATCAATAGATATAGCAAAGAGAAGTAATTTTATAGTGAACAACTTTTGTATAATATCTTTATTAAGTAATGTTCCGTTAGAATATGTATTAACCTTGCCGAAGGTATGTTTAGAAGCGAACTCCAAAATTTCAAAGAAATCATCCCTAATAAAAGGCTCACCTCCAATTAAGCTTATTAAGCCATATCTTGGAATTTGTTTTATTATATTCTTTAATTCTTTTGCAGAAAGTTCATTTTTAGCGGTGTATCTTTTGTCTATATAACAATGCGGACAACTTAAACTGCATTTGTATGTTAAATCTATTATGTATCTTAAGGGATAAATTAATAATTTACCTGTTTTTTTGTTATAAAATAACTTTTTATATGTTTCCCTATACCAGTCAAATAAAAAAGCATTATCAATATTAAACATTATTTTCTACATAATTTACTAACTAAAATATATAGGGTTATTATATTATAATAATATTTTTAACTCAAATTTTTAATTAAAGATTAAAATATAAATAACGAAATACTTAAGTAATATATTTCTCTTGATAATCAAGTTGAATATCCGCAAAATTTTTAAGTCAAAAATCAGGCTCTATAAAATTTGTTCATAATATAATAAATTTGCAGATAAATAAAGGCAAAGTACATGAACAAACAAGAATATATAGAAAATGATTTAAAATACATTTGGCGTCCGTTTACTCAAATGAAGTCGCTTGAAAACGAGGAAAATAAACCTATTGTCATCACAAAGGGCAAAGGAATATATATTGAAGACATAGACGGTAATAAATACATAGATGCGGTTTCATCCTGGTGGGTTAATACTCTCGGACATTCAAACGACAGACTAAACAAAGTTTTATACGAACAGTCGCAAAAAATAGAACACGTCATTTTTGCAGGATTTACGCACAGTCCTGCTGTTGAGTTTTCAAAAAAGCTTATTTCAATGATAAATAACAAGCTGACAAAAGTCTTTTTCAGCGATAACGGTTCTACAGCAGTAGAAGTAGCGCTTAAAATGGCATACCAGTACCAGGTATTAAAAGGACACAGCGAAAAAAGAAAATTTATTGCGCTTAAAAATTCATACCATGGTGACACATTAGGTGCAGTTTCCGTCGGCGGAATAGATATGTACCATAAACTTTATAAGCCTTTGTTATTTGAAATAGTACAGGCTATAAGTCCATATTGTTACAGGTGTCCTATGAACCGTGAAAAAGAAACCTGCTGCTGCGAATGTTTAAAATCTGTCGAGGACATACTGAAAACAGAGTCAAAATATATAGCGGGAATTATAATAGAGCCGTTAGTTCAAGCAGCAGGCGGAATGATTATGTATCCGCCAAAATATATAACTAAATTAAGAGAATTATGTGATAAATATAATATTTTATTAATAGATGATGAAGTAGCTATGGGCTTTTACAGGACGGGAAAACTTTTTGCCTATGAACACGCAGGAATAGTACCCGATATTATTTGTGCGGCAAAAGGTATAACCGCAGGTTATATGCCGCTTTCAGTAACAGTTACGACGGATGAAATATATAACGCATTTTATGATGATGATACGGACGGATATAAAACTTTTTACCACGGACACAGTTACACAGCCTATCCGCTTGCGCTTGCTATAGCTCTTGAAAACTTAAAAATTCTTGAAGAAATGAATATCGAAGAATATTTAAAACCGAAAATAGCAAAATTTTCACAAGAGCTTTTAAAATTTAAATTTCATAAAAATGTCGGTGATATCAGGCAGACAGGCATGATTTGCGCTATAGAATTAGTAAAAAATAAAGAAACAAAAGAACCGTTTAAATATGAGGACGGAATAGGGAAGAAAATATATTTGGAAGGTCTTAAGCTGGGTGCAATTTTAAGACCGATGTGGAATTGTATTTATTTTATTACTCCTTATATTATTACGGAAGAAGAAATAACGAAATTAACAGATATAGCATACGAAGCATTAAACAGGGTTTTACCTGATTAACGGCGCGGGGAGAATAAATTATGGAATATTTTATAACGGGAATTGATACTGATATAGGTAAAACTTTTGTAACGATTGGGTTAGCTTTAGCTTCTGAGAGTAAAGGACTGAAAGCAGGAGTATATAAGCCATTGCAATCAGGTGCTATAAGGCAGGGGGATAAACTTCTGGCACCCGATATTGAGGCAGTAAAAAAATATTCCGATAAAATAAATACAAAATATTCATATCTTCTTGAAGGAGAAGTATCCCCCGCATTGGCGGCAAAACTGTCGGGAGTTAATATAGACGCAAACAAAATTTTAACCGATTTTAAAGAATTTTCTAAAATAAATGAAATAACATTCGTTGAAGGTGCAGGCGGGATATTGGCACCTGCGTTTGATAATATGCTTTGTGCGGATTTAATTAAATTATTAAATATTCCCGTTATTATTGTTACTACTCCGTTTTTAGGGAGATTAAACCACACTCTTCTTACCGTATATTACGCGAAACAGAATAATATTCCGATAAAAGGAATAATTATTAACAGAACCCCGGAGAATACGAACGATTTGGCATCAAAAAACTTTATAAAAGAATTACAATCATATACGGATACTAAAATCATAGGATGTATTAAAGATATAAAAAAACCTGATAAACAGCGGATGATTGAAGAATTTACAAAAATAATATTGTAATTTACAAAGGATTATTTTTAACTTTACCGTTTTGTCTGGGATAAATTTTATCAGTCGGTTTTAGCTTTTTTATAATAATTAAAACTCTTTTATTTTCTTCGGGAAGCGGAAGCGAATATTCAATTTTATCAATTATTTTTGAATTTAATATTTTAAGAGCATTTTGAGAGTTTTTTATTTCCTCATCGGCTTTTTGAGCCTTATAAGCAACAAAATAACCTCCTGTTTTTACAAACGGCAAAGCATATTCTAACATTACTCTTAATTCCGCCACCGCACGTGAAGTTACAATATCAAATGAATTTTTAAAGGATACGTGTAAATCTTCAACTCTTGATTTATAAGTGACAAGATTTTTTAAATTTAAAGTTTTAGCTGTAATATTAATAAAATTAATTTTTTTACCAATTGAATCAACGGCACTTATATTAAAATCGGGATATAAAATAGAAACGGGAATAGAAGGGAAACCTCCGCCTGTTCCTATATCCATTATTTTTATCAAACCTTTTTTTATATATTTTTCAAAAAAAAGATTTATTGCCAAGCTGTCATAAATATGCTTTTGAAATAAATATTTTTCGTCATTTCTGCTTATTAAATTTATTTTTGAATTATATTCAAGAAATAATTCAGAAAAGGATTTTAAAATTTTTTCTTCATCAGAGTCTAATTCAATATTAAGCTGTTTAAGAACATCTCTCATTATTTTTTATTCTTTATTTCATTCATAAGTTTTAAAAATTCAACTTCACCAATTACAGTTTTTAATTTATTAATTTTATTATCAAATTGAAGCTCGATATCTCTAAGCATATTATTAGCAGCTATAGACTTAACCATAATATAGGTTTTCAAAGTTTTCTTATAATGCCCGTTTTTATAATAATAATCTGCAATTTCAGTATAAGCAGAAATTTGATAGATAATATCATCTAAATTTTTGGAAGCGGCAAGAGCATTAATAAGATAATCGTGAGTGTCAGCGTTATTTTCATCTTCACTTAATTTTGCAAGTTTTAAATAAGAATAATAAAGTCCCTCATAATTTTCTAACTTTTTATCTGCATCAACTGAAAGTTCAAAATACATTTTTGCGGAAGCGGGATTATTGGAATCAAAGGAAATTTCAGCCAAATTGTAGTAAGAAGATGCCAAATATTCATTTTCATTAACATCCTGCGAAGTTTGAACACATTTTAAATAATACTTTAAAGCTAAATCAATATTACCGCTGTCATCAGCCAAAGAGGCATATTTATAACAGCATTCGCACAATAAACGGACATCAGCGAATTTTTCAGCTTCATCCAAAGCTTTTTTTGAATAATTAAGCGCACTTTCAGGATTCATATTATTGTCTTCTAGTTCTGATAAATCAAGAAATACCCTAATTACAGTTTGAGGCGAAATTTTAGAGGGCGAATACAATATTCTGTTATAAACTTCTTTTGCTTTATCAAATTTGTAAACTTCCGAATAAATCTGCGCTATACTCAACAATATTTCATTTGCTTTATCAATGTTGGTATTAAAATACAAGTTATAAACTTTTTCATAATTTTTAACCGCCTCATCAAAATTTTGAATACGCTTATAACAAATAGCGAGTTTAGTGTATATAACAGGCTCTTTATGTTCAAACATTTTATCATCGGTGAAAGTAAGAGCCTTTTTATAATAGTTCACGGCAGAAGCGAAATCAAAAGATTTTTCATAATTTTGAGCGATTTTTACATAATCATCAAGACTTTTTGGTATTAATTCGGAGATATCGGTATTGTCAGCGCTCTGATTATTTTCGGAATCTATTTCCGCGAGACGACGAAAATGAGTTGTAATCAAATCATCAGGTTTTGAAGCGTTCAATAATAAAGAATCAATATCGGAAAGTTGAAATCTTGTATTCTTATCTTTCGAACGCTTTATATTACCCCTTCTTTGCGAAGAAGGAACAGCATTTATATCGGAAGTGAATCCCAATGAACGTGTATATGTCAAATAGGTAAAGTCTTGAATATCAGATAATTTTTGTCTGTCGTTTTTTTCCATCTCAGCTTCAAGTTTATTGATTTTCATTAAATGATAAGCTATTTCCTGACGCATTGTAATTCTGGAAAGGAAAAGTTCCCTGTCAAAAGGTTTTCTTGGCAAATCAGAGTTGTAAACTTGCAATATAAATTTATGAATTTTTATTTTAGTTTCAGCCGAAACAGATTTGATAAATTCATTTTTTATATAATCCTTTAAATAATATTTCCCGAACTTTTCGGAAACAACGTGTTTTTGAAGCAAGAAATCCATATCGAGTCCGGAGGCAAAATTTTGATTTTCCAAAAAATTCAAAGTCACACCGTGTCTTAATGCAGATAACAGTATCAGTACCTTTATGAATTTGTCCGATGATACCGATAATATTTTTGAAACCAAAAATTCAAGAAAATTCTTAGCCGATTTCTTATACTCCGAAGAAAAATTTGTTAAAGACATATTAAGAATATGCATAATTAAAACGGAAAGCTCTAAAAGAAGATAATGACCTCTTGAGATTTTATACAACTCATCGCATTCGTATTTTGAACCTGATATTGAATTTTCTTCAAGATATTTTTGGAATTCTTCAATGGTAATAGGTTTTAAATCAGCTGTCATTACTGAATTATGAGAGAGCAGATTTTCTTTTTTGAAAGTTCTGGAGCATATTAATACTTTTACCTTTTCAAAATGAGAAAGAAAATTTATGAAATCAAGAATATCATTTTGAGTATCTTTTGTTCTCATATTTATCTCAAATGAATCAAATATGAAGAGCATAGGTGCATTACAATATTTTATGTAAGAATTAATTTTCTCAGAAAAAATTGAAGTTTCAGTTTTTGGAAGAGTAATATTTTTTTCGTTATGATATATTGAAAAATCTTTAAACATAGATAATAAAACATCATCCAGATTAATTGCTTCCTGATATGAATTTCTGAAGATTAAAACATCATCGTTAATAAAATCCAAGAAGCAATCAGCGACGTAAGTTTTACCCGAACCCATAAATCCGTTTAAAATAAAAATATTTTCTGAAGACTGCATAAATTTCAGAAGCTTTTCAAGCACATCAATATTGTGATTTAAAATAAACGAGTTATTTTTCGTCAAAACAGACTCTTTCAACATAGAATCCGAATTAATTGAGTCACTCGCTACATTTTTATATATATCTTTTATAAAATTATATTCCATATTTAAGTAATTATAATATAATAAAGTTCACAAAACACAATCTTTCAAACAGAGTATTTTTAATATAAAGAAATTATATTTTTAATAGCCTCATCTGCCAGATTATAAATTATATCAAGCTGCTGCTTATCAAAAGGTGCGCCTTCCGCAGTAGTTTGAAATTCAATAATTTTACCTGATTGAGTCATAACAACATTGCTGTCAACCTGAGCGTGGGAGTCCTCGGAGTAGTCCAAATCAAGTTTTATTTCACCGTCAATAATACCGACAGAAACGGCACCAATAGGTTCAATAATGGGATTAGAACTTAAAGTTCCGTTTTCAACAAGTTTGTTCAATGCAATATTTAAAGCAATAAACCCGCCACAAACGGAAGCACATCTGGTACCTCCGTCAGCTTGAATAACATCGGCATCAACGGTAACGGTTCTATCTCCCAATTTAGTCAAATCAAGGCAGGAACGAAGGCTTCTTCCAATTAATCTTTGAATTTCCTGAGTTCTTCCCGAAATTTTATTTCTTTCT
>CANQLK010000085.1 GCA_947624665.1 Candidatus Gastranaerophilales bacterium | reverse complement strand
TACCTATGTATTTATCTTCCGTAATTTGAAATGATGAGTCTGTTTGGTTTTCATAGTGAATACCCAATAATGAATTAATCTCAGCAACAATCATATCAATATTTCTGCCCTGAATAAGCAATTTGCCGCTTGTATATAGGACTGCCTGAAAAGATGAAGTTTTTGCCCGCCATATTGAATATTGAACAGTATCAAATACCGCATTTTGAGATTTCAAAAACGTCTTTATTTTTTCCGAGTTTTTTTCATCAATCTTTAGAGAATACGTATTCATAGTTAAAAGAATAACATAAACATGCTATACTTATTAAAAAAAGGTGAAACATGCAGTTAGATATAAAACAAACAGGGCCGTTAGAAGTAAATACATATATTCTGAAGGATGAGGAATCAAAAGAAGCCGTAATCATCGACGTCGGCGGTGATTTTGAGCAAATAAAAACACAACTCGATAAACAAGGCTATAAAATAATATATATATTAAATACGCACGGACACTTTGACCACGTGTTGGGTGAAGCCGTTATTACAAAAAATTATTCCGATATTCCTATATATATGCACAAGGCGGATTTATCCCATTTCTCTAATTTAAAAGAAGAAATGAGCTGGTTTAGACAAGAGTATAATGATGAAAATATAAAAATTACCAATTTCATAGATGAAAACTCCTTTTTAAAACTTGGAAATAATCAGATAAAAATATTTTATACTCCGGGTCACTCCAAAGGCAGTTTAAGCTACTATATCGACAATAAAGTTTTTACCGGCGATGCGCTTTTCTATCACTCAATAGGAAGAACCGATTTTATTGACGGTGATTATGACACGCTTATAAATTCCATAAAAACAAATCTTTTAACGCTTCCAAATGATACAAAAGTATATCCCGGACACGGCCCATCTACAACTATAAAAGATGAAAAACTATATAATGCCTATTTAAAATAGAACAAGAGAGCAAGCGTAATGTTGCGACACCAGATTAAATATTAACCAAGAAGTTCTTTAGATATGCATAACTAATTGCTTTCAACGTATTCGACCAAACCTCTTACTACTTCTTCTTTTAGCCCTGCAAGTAACAGCCCTATTGTTTCGACCAAACTTAAATTTAGTTCATTCATAATATTTCCTTTAATTGCTACTATAATTATCGGTATATCCGTTGTATATCTTTAGATATAAAAATCGATATGTAAATTTTCTTTACAAAAATAAAAAAAAATCACTCCTGTAAATGAAGTATAAAATTAAAAAAAACATTCAAAAAATAATCATTAATTACATTAAAAGAATGATATTTAATTAAATTAAATGTGATAATTTAATAAAGCGAGGAAGAAACTAAGAGGAAAGGAAAGATATGCAAATAGGAAAAATAAATCTTAACAGGTCCGCTTCGACAGAACATACATCTTCACCCAAGAAAACCACACAAAATAAGCTTGCTACAAATCCGTTTGGAGTCAGCTTTAAAGGCAATGTAATACAAGCTGATGTATTTGAAAGTGGAAAAAAATCATCTAACAGTATTGCAGAGAAGGGCAAACTATTTGCCAGTGCTGTAGTAAGCGGTATTAACAATTTTAACGAATCTTTTAGAGCAAGAATTAATTCCGTTGTTTCTTTCGGTAAAAAAGTAGCTTCGAATGTATTTGATTCTATTGAAAAAATCGGAAGTACGGAAATATCATTTGATGGAATTAAGAATAGATTATTCCCTGACCGTGAGTACAGTGTTAAAAATCTTTCTAATAAATCGGTCGACGAATTGAAAACCATGTGGACAAATTTAACACCGCAAACGGCATAAGAAATAGGGAGAAGAGATACAATGGAAAATAATCAAAAAATTAAAAATATTATTATGGCATTAGGTGAACATCAGGATTCTAAAGCAGCTATTGATTTGTTGACGGAATTCGGTACGAATTCACCTGATGATGAAATCAGAGAGTTAACAGCTCAAACTTTAATCAAAAAGAATACTCACGATTCTCTAAGAGTTGTTCTAATTTCCAAAGGCAAAGGTATTAATGACTTAAGCGCAAGAGTCGCTATGGCTTCAATTAACGAATTGTTATCTCTAAAAGATAAATCGGAAGCTATTAAGATTCTTGATGACACTATAAAAATGCATTCGGAAGAAGAAGTTAGAAATACCGCTCGCTCAGTCAGAGCCTTAATGACATTTACTTCATAATTTACCTCATAATAAATAATTTACCAAATTTTATATATAACAAAAAACACTCCGATTATGAGTGTTTTTTTGTTAGAATAGCATATATATAATTAATATAAGGAATACACCATGTCGACATATAATATTGCATTACTCGCAGGAGATGGAACAGGTAAAGAAGTTACCGATGAAGCAGTTAAAGTTTTAAAAAAAACGGCAGAAAAATATTCTTTCGACCTTAATTTCGAACCTGCACTGATAGGCGGCTGCGCTTATGATAAATATAAAAATCCATTGCCGGAAGAAACTTTAAATATTGCCAAAAAGTCAGATGCAGTATTGCTTGGAGCCGTCGGGGATTCCAAATATGATAATCTTCCAGCAGAAGTACGCCCCGAAAGAGCTTTATTGGGAATTAGAAAAGAGTTGAATTTATTCGCAAACTTACGTCCCGCAATCGTTTATCCCGAGCTAACTTCCGTTTCTCCCATAAAAGAAGAGGTTGTATCGGGTACTGATATTATGATAATCCGTGAATTAACCGGCGACGTATATTTCGGTGAACCCAAAGGTATTGAAATCAGAAACGGAGAAAAATTCGGATATAACAACATGTGCTATTACGAAAGCGAAATAAGAAGAATAGCTCATATTGCTTTTAATGTAGCTATGAAGCGCAGAAAAAAAGTATGTTCCGTAGATAAGGCAAATGTTTTGGATGTTTCAAGACTTTGGAGAGAAGTTGTATCGGATGTCGCAAAAGAATACCCCGAAATTGAATTAAATTATATGTACGTCGATAACGCAGCTATGCAGATAATAAGAGAACCTAAGCAATTCGATGTTTTATTAACGGGGAATATATTCGGAGATATTTTATCTGATGAAGCCTCAATGCTTGCAGGCTCATTAGGATTGCTTCCCAGTGCTTCGTTATCCGAATCAAAAATAGCCATGTATGAACCTATACACGGCAGTGCGCCCGATTTAAAGGGAAGAAATATCGTTAACCCTATTGCAACCATACTTTCAGGAGCTATGATGCTAAAATACTCTTTCAATATGGATAATGAATATAATGCAATAGTTAACGCAGTCAGAAAAACTTTAAAAGACGGATATAGAACGCAAGATATTATGCAAGATGGTATGAAATTAGTCGGAACGGATAAATTAGGCGATATTATCTGTTCTAATATATAATGTTTTTAACTTGACTTGATAATTTTCTTGTAATTTAATTTTAAGTTAAGTCTTTTTTAAAGTTTAGGCAGCAGGAAACATGAATTTAGTTGAAGAAATAAAAAAATTAAAAAAAGCAAAAAACGCTATAATTTTAACACACTGTTATCAAAATATGGAAATAGATGAAGTATCGGACTTCGTCGGTGATTCTCTGTATTTAAGCAGACAAGCTGCAAAAACAAATGCGGATATCATTGTATTTGCAGGTGTATTTTTTATGGCTCAAAGTGCAAAATTACTATCGCCAAACAAAAAAGTACTTCTTCCCAATATGAATTCAGGCTGTTTAATGGCCGATATGATTGATGTTGATAATTTAAAACAGTTTAAGGCTCAAAATCCTGATGTTCCCGTTGTATGTTATATAAATTCGACCGCAGAAGTAAAAGCACAATGCGATATTTGCTGTACAAGCTCTAATGCTGTTGATATAGTAAGAAATTTAAATGTACCTAAAGTATTATTTGCTCCCGATACTTATTTGGGCAAATGGGTTGAACATAAACTAAAAAATGTTGAAGTAATTACTTTTAACGGATTTTGCCCTACTCATTTACGAATAAGAATTGAAGATATACAAAATGCAAGAACAAAATATCCAAATGCATTAATATTGGCACACCCCGAATGTCATTATGAAGTTTCTAAACTGGCGGATTTTGTGGGCTCTACAAAAGAGATAATGGAATTTGCCAAAAAATCAGATAAGAAACAATTTGTTATTGCCACGGAAAAAGGTGTTGTAGAAAGACTTAACCGTGACAGTAAACTTTATAATCAGGGCAAAGAATTTATTCTTATTAATGAGAATATTGTCTGCCCGAATATGAAGCATAATACTTTAGAAGATATCTACAACACACTGTTAAATGAATCAAACGAAATAAATATCAATCCGAATATTGCACAAAAAGCAAGAATTTCCATTGATAAAATGTTATCTTTGACCTCATCCGTTATTAACAAATAACATATTGAATATAGTATTTTCCGTTCCGTAAGAAATTTACGAACTTTTTTATAAAACTTCTTCAGCCCATTTTTTAAGTTCATCTTTATTCGGATGATTATTGAATAATCTGCCTTCTATAATTTTTGTAGAAGAAGAAACACTTTTTTTCAGATTATCAACTGTCTTTCCAAACCCGCTTCCGCCCGATGTTGCAAAAAGAATAATTTTTTTATTTGTAAAATCGTGAGCTTCCAAAAATGTATTAACAACTGTAGGTGCTATATACCACCAAATAGGAAAGCCTAAAAATATTGTGTCATAATTATCCGTTGAGAAATTATCTTTAACTATTTCGGGGCGAGAACTATGGTCTTTCATTTCAACCGTGCTTCTTGAATTTTTATCCATCCAATCCAAATCAGCTTTTGAATAAGGAACTTTCGGTTTGATTTCATAAATATCCGCATTTATTGCAGCTGCTAAATTTTGAGCAACCTGTTTAGTTGTTCCGGTTGCACTAAAATATGCCACCAATACTTTTTTATCCATATTTACCTCCTCCTTTGCCATTGATTTACCATTCAGAGCTATAACACATACTGAAGCAATAATAACTAATCCTAAAATTATCGATAAAATATTTTTCATTAATTTTCCCCTTATTTCATTTCTTTTTCCCAATAACGAATTATACTTATATCTAAAATTTTAGACAAATTTTCAATTTTTTCAATAGTTTCATGAATTTGAAATAAGAGGCTTTATTTAACAGGTTATAAAACAAATTTTTATTCCAAAACAAGTAGTTGTTAATGTTACCTATACCAGCTGTTAAATTTTATAAATCGAGTTTAAATCTATTTTAAGTGCCTTACAAACTGATATTACAATCATAATACTCGGATTTGCTTTTGCGTTTTCAATTAAGTTCAGGTATTTTTGCGTAATTCCTGCCATTTCAGCAAGTTTCTCCTGAGAAATTTTCTTTTTAAGTCTTTCTATCCTGATGTTATCAGCAACTGTTTTTATAATTTCTTCCTTTTGCATAACAAATCTATGTTAGATTATTTGCGATATAAAAATAATCCATGATAGTATATAAATAAAGAACTATTGTATATTATTGAGGAAATTATGGGAAATTTTAGAAAAATAATACTAATAGATTTAGATGGGGTTTTGAATAAGTATGATGGAAATTTCAGCGAAAATTATATCCCCGATGTTAAAAAAGGTGCCAAAGAATTTATTAAAAAACTAAATAAAGATTATGATTTAATTTTATTCACAACAAGAAACAATCTTGAAGCAACAAAATGGTTGATAGAAAATAAGATGGATGAGTATTTTAAAGATGTTACAAGTGTTAAAATCCCCGCTTATTTGTATCTTGACGATAGAGCAATAGGATTTAGCGGAAATTATGAAAACACGCTAAAGCAAATTGAAGATTTTAAGGCATAGTGGAAGCAAAATGTATAGATGAAACCCCATCCCATAATGATGTAATTTATTTTACATTTTTAGCATTTTTAATCCAAACGTGGTCTTCATTCTTGCTTTGAGGTTTGTTTTGTACTATAACACCAACCGTGAGGTATAATCTTTTAATGCTTTTTGCACTTCTATTGACATAGAGTCAAAAAAATATACTATTATTATATTGTGTCAATAAATGTTTAACGAGGAATATTATGCTGAAAAAAATATTGACAATTTCACTATTGATTATGATTTCAATAAGCTCATCAGTTTTTGCTAAGGAGGAGAAAATGACAAGAAGCGATATCGCAAATAAAAACTTAGAAACGCTTTTTAAAATCAGCCTTAAAGATAACAAAGGCGCAGATAAAGACTTTATGGATATTTTGCAAAAATATATATTTGGTGAAGTGTTTGAGGTCGGCGAGCTTGATATCAAGACAAGAGAACTCTTGACTTTAACTACACTGGCATGCATGCAAACACTTCCGCAGTTAAAAGCTCATATAAACGGAGCATTAAACGCAGGAAACAGTCCTATTGAAATTAGAGAGGCGATTTATCAATGTGCGCCTTTCATCGGTTTCCCGAGAACTCTTAACGCTATAGCCATATTTAATGAAGTTATAAAAGAAAGAGGTTTGGAAGCCGAATTAAAATCAACTGCCACAACAACCGAAGCTGACAGATTTAAAAAAGGCTTTGAAATACAAAACCCTGTTTATGGCGACGAGATAAAAGAAGCTTTTAAAAATCTGCCCGACAATATGGGTTCTGACGTTGCAAAATTTCTAACGGAAGTCTGTTTTGGCGATTTCTATACAAGAGAAGGTCTTGACCTTAAAAAAAGAGAACTCTTAACAATAGCCATTTTAACAACTACAAAAAACTTTGATACTCTGAAAAGCCATATAAAAGGCAATTTGAAAGCAGGAAACTCAATAGAAACAATAACTGCTTCAATCATTCAAATTATGCCTTATATCGGTTTTCCCGATGCTTTTCAGGCGCTAAAATCCGTTCAAGAAATTATGAAAGAAAAGAAATAAGGAAATAAATTAATGAAAAAAATAGTTTTACTTTTAATTACAATATTATTTATATCAACAAATTTGGCATTCGCAGGAATTAAAAAGGAGAAAACACAAGTGTTAACTAAAGAAGAATATCAAAAAACGATTATGTTTCCGATAGGAAGTCCTAATGACGCTTATAAACAATATTTTATCGGGCAGAGTTATATTTCACCCGTATCAACAGAGCAGGTTAAAATGTATAATGTAACGTTTGAACCTAATTGCCGTAATAATTGGCATATACACAAGGCAAAATCAGGCGGAGGACAGATTTTAATTGCAATAGGCGGTCGAGGCTACTATCAGGAATGGGGAAAAGAGCCGATTGAAATGAAACAGGGCGATGTTATAAATATTCCTGCAAATGTTAAACACTGGCATGGGAGCGCACCAAACAG
>CANQLK010000084.1 GCA_947624665.1 Candidatus Gastranaerophilales bacterium | reverse complement strand
CTTGTAAAATTTCCATGTTGTTAACATTGTAAGCACCGATTGCATAACCGCCTTTAAGTGCTTTTTTAAACATTTCGCCTGTTCCAACTAGTTTTCTTTCTGTCATAAGTTCTTATCCTTATAAAAATTACCTCTATAACTTTAATTTATCTCAAAAATATTTTTTCTACAAGAAATTAATTTTTGCTTAAAGATTGCTTTTTAATGCTTTATTTACAATCCCTTTTTAAAATTGTATAATTTGTGAAAAAGGATTGATTTATATGAAAATTGCTATTGCTTCAGACCATGGCGGGTTTGAATTAAAAAATAAAATATATAAATATTTATCGGATAATAATTATACCGTTGAAGATTTCGGCACATATAACGATGAATCCTGTGATTATCCGATATATGCAAAAAAAGTTGCAAAACTTGTTCAGGAAGGAAATTTTGAGCGCGGTATATTAATTTGCGGGACGGGGCTTGGCATGCAAATTACGGCAAACAGATTTAAAAAAGTGCGCGCTGTTTGCGTGTCTGATTGTTACAGCGCAAAAATGTCCAGATTACATAATAATTCAAACATTTTAACTTTAGGTCAAAGAGTTATCGGGTTCGGATTAGCTCTGGATATTGTTCAAACATGGCTTGATACAAAATTTGAAGGCGAAAGACATCAAAAAAGAATTGATATGATTGATGTTTAACAGTCTATCTTGTATTTAATAATTTTTCATTGTAATATTTTAAGTATGGATAATTAACTTTTTTATAAGGAAGTTTACATGTTTGAAAGATTTACGGAAAAAGCAATCCGAGTAATCATGCTGGCTCAAGAAGAATCAAGACGTTTAGGACATAATTTTGTCGGAACTGAACAGCTTTTGCTCGGTTTAATCGCAGAAGGGACGGGCATTGCTTCTAAAACATTGAAATCAATGGGTGTTAATATTAAAGAAGCAAGAGAAGAAGTCGAAAAAATAATCGGCAGAGGCTGCGGATTTGTCGCTGTTGAAATTCCTTTTACGCCAAGAGCAAAAAAAGTCTTAGAACTTTCATGGGATGAAGCAAGGCAATTAGGACATAATTATATAGGTACCGAACATCTTCTTTTAGGTTTAATAAGAGAAGGTGAAGGAGTTGCGGCAAGGGTACTTGAAAATCTCGGTGTAGATTTAAATAAAGTACGAAGCAACGTGATAAAAATGTTGGGCGAAACAAAACCCACACAAGCATCTTCAGGTGCTTCCGCATCATCGGGAAAAACAAAAACCCCCAGTTTGGACGAGTTCGGAACCGATTTAACGGCAGCAGCTCAGGAACAGCGGCTTGACCCTGTCGTGGGCAGAGAAAAAGAAATTGAACGTGTTATACAAATTCTTGCAAGAAGAACAAAAAATAATCCCGTTTTATTAGGTGAACCCGGCGTAGGTAAAACGGCAGTAGCGGAAGGACTGGCAGCAAGAATTGTTAACTCGGAAGTTCCCGATATATTGGAAGGGAAAAAAGTTATTCAGCTTGACATGGGTTTGCTTGTTGCAGGTACCAAGTACAGAGGCGAGTTTGAAGAACGTCTTAAAAAAATTATGGATGAAATTCGTCAAGCGGGAAACATAATCCTTATTATTGATGAAATGCATACCTTAATCGGAGCAGGCGCAGCAGAAGGTGCTATTGATGCTGCGAATATATTAAAACCCGCTCTCTCAAGAGGCGAAATTCAGGTTATAGGTGCTACAACGTTAGAAGAATATAAGAAATACGTAGAAAAAGATTCCGCTTTGGAAAGAAGATTTCAACCTATTATTATTGATGAGCCTTCCATTGAAGATACTATTGAAATTCTTAAAGGCTTGAAGCCTAAATATGAAGAACACCATAAATTAAAAATTTCCGATGAAGCAATCGTTGCAGCTACGGAATTATCTTCAAAATATATCACGGACAGATTTTTGCCCGATAAGGCTATTGATATAATAGATGAAGCAGCTTCTAAATTAAGAATTCAAACAAGCACGCTTCCGCCGGAAGGTAAAGAGATTGAAAAAGAACTAAAAAACATTATCAAACAAAAAGAAGAAGCAATAAGAAATCAGGAATTTGAAGAGGCAAATAATTTAAGAGAAGAAGAAGCCGATTTGAAAGAAAAAATTCTTGAAATGTCGCAAAAATGGCGTGAAGATAATGAGGATAACAAACCTACGGTTACTGTTGAAGATGTGGCTTCCGTTGTAAGTATTATGACGGGTATTCCGACTACAAAAATAACCGAAAGCGAAGGAGAAAGACTCTTAAAGCTTGAAGATACGCTGCACGAAAGAGTTATAGGACAAGACCAAGCGGTTGTGTCGCTTTCAAAAGCCATAAGACGTGCAAGGGTCGGATTGAAGTCCCCGAATCGTCCTATCGGAAGCTTTATATTCTCAGGGCCTACCGGGGTTGGTAAAACTGAACTTGCAAAGGCATTAGCCGAAGCTGTTTTTGGCAATGAGGACAGTATGATTCGTATAGATATGTCAGAATATATGGAATCTCATTCGGTTGCCAAGTTGATTGGTTCACCTCCCGGGTATGTAGGGTATGATGAAGGCGGTCAGTTGACCGAAATTATCAGAAAAAAACCGTACAGTCTTATTCTTTTTGATGAAATAGAAAAGGCTCATCCCGATGTATTCAATATAATGCTTCAAATATTGGATGACGGTCGTTTAACCGATGCAAAAGGCAGATATGTTAACTTTAAGAATACCATCATAATTATGACAAGTAACGTAGGTGCCAGCATGATTACGACTACAAGCAGGTTGGGCTTTGCGGTTGCTGATGATGAGCAGAAAGATAAATATGAAAAACTTAAAGATACGGTTATGGAAGAAATGAAAAAGTCTTTCCGTCCCGAATTCTTAAACAGGGTTGATGATATTATTGTATTCTCTCATCTGTCTAAACCCGAGATAAGAAAAATCGTTGATTTAATGCTTAACAGCTTATTTAAACGATTGGAAGCTCAAAATCTTACTATAGAGGTTACCGATGAAGTTAAGGATTATTTGGGTGAAGCCGGTTATTCCGAAGCTTATGGTGCAAGACCTTTAAGAAGATTAATTCAAAAAAGGATTGAAGACGGACTTGCCGAAGAAATTTTATCCGGTAAATATACTACCGGTAACAAAATTGTGCTTCGCTTGAAAGATCAGAAAATTGTTTTTGAATGTGAAAAATTATAGAATTTATTTATGAATATTAATTTAATTTTAAATAAAATAGACAGAAACAAGAATTATATAATTCTTGTTTCTGTTTTTGTTTTAGCAGTTCTTATAAGATTAAAACTTTTGTTTATAAATGCTTCGTACGGGCAGGATGCGAGTGCGCTTGCAAGCAGTTTAAACCAAGAATATTTCAGGTTGTTTCAAAATTTAAAGTTTTTTCAAGCGGCTCCGCCTTTTTTTATGGTTACTTCCAAGTTTATTTTAAATTTATTTTCTTCTTATAATTCGCTTGAATTAAATGATTTTATTTTAAGAATATTTCCTTTTATATGTTCTGTAGGTTCAATATTTTTATTTTATTTTATTTTAAAAAAAATGTTTTCATATAATGTTTTTATTTTGTTTTGTTTAATTTTGTTTGCTTTTAATCCGATTACCATAACTTACGGCGCTCAATTTAAACAATACAGCACGGAAATTTTAGTGACATTGATTATTATTGGAATGTATTATTTTCTTGATATTAAATCCGTTACCGATAAAAAATTATTATTAATTTCCTTATTTACGGCAATAAGTCCGTGGTTTGCTTTTAGCGTATATACTATTATTCTTCCTTGCTATATTATTATTTTGGCAGATGTAATAAAGAATAAATTTTTCGATAAAAAAAAGTTTTTGATATTATTATTGCCTCTTTTAATCAGTTCATGTATATTTATATTTTGTTATTACATCCCCGTAAAAAATTCTTATTATGCGCCAATGGGTGAGAATGCAAAAGAACATTTTATGTATGTGCATAAATATTTAAGTTTCTTTTGGGAAAATAGCAATCCGTCTTTTTTCACATTTGATAATTTTATTTCTTTATTTCAATATAAAATGGAAAATATGCTGTCATTTCATCTTCCAAAATTCGGATATTTGATACTGATAATTATAAATACTTTAATTCTTTTTATAAATAAAAATTACAAATTAATGTGCATAATTATAGTCCCGTTTTTTATAACAATTATGTTGAGTGCTTTAAAAATACTTCCTTTTGAAGCAAGAATCGTAAGTTATTTAATACCGTTAATAATAATTTTATGTTGTCAGTTTATACTTATTATAAAAAAAGAACAGCAGGGAAAAATATTTGCTGCCGTTATTCTTATATATTTATTGTGTGTAAGTTATGTTAAACCAATAGAAAATTATTATTTATTAAGCGATTATTTTAATCAAAGAAATATATTAAAAGAACTTATAAAAATAAATCCGAATTTAGATAATATAATCAGTAACAGTATAATTACCGAGTGGTATATAAAAAAAGATTTAAAATATAATGATACAAGCATGCGAAATGGGTTTGCCAATTGCGGAACATCAGAATATTTGAAATCAGAAGCGGAGTCCGGTGAATATTGGGTTGCGGGGGTAATGAATTATCCTGATTATAAAAACGGTTTATTTCATTTCATTAATGAAAATAAAGGAAAGTTTGAAATTATAGATTTGCATTTGGATGAAGGAACCGATAATTTTATTTTGCATCTTCGTAAAAATAATTAATGTTTCAAAACTCAGGACTTTAAAAATTTAAACAAAGATGATATAATAGCGGTATGAGAAAAATATTATTAAACTGTTTATCTTCATATTCTTCCGACACATGAAGTGAGTGCCATCATTTCAGTGTGTTAATTTGTAGTTTATAAATGAAGAAAAGGCGGTTTTGTATGCATAGATTTGCTGCATATTTTTCGATGATGTTTTTATTACTATCATTATCAATGTTATTTTGCGTGGTATATTTTTATATGCCGCAGCTGTTGAGCGGAAACAGGATAGTATTATTTGCTTTCTTAAATTCGCTTTTAATGGTGTGTGTGGGTATATTCTTTAATATATTCAAAGAAAGAATAATATTATACTGGCAGAATTACAACAGAGAAAAACAGATTTAATTTTCACAAAAAATATCAAATGCTTTATAAGAGCTTCTGGTTAACGGAGAGAAAGAAGTGTGTTTAATCCCGAGTTTTTTTGCGATTAAAGCAAGTTCTTCATATTCTTTCGGCTCATAATATTTTATAACGGGAAGGTGTTGTTTTGTCGGGGCTATATATTGTCCGAGCGTAACTATATCACATTTGATTTCAACCAAATCTTTAAATGTTTGAATAAGTTCTTCTTTAGTTTCGCCAAGACCTGTCATCATGCCCGTTTTCGTGATTATGTTTGAATTTTCTTTTATGTATTTAAGAAAGTTAATCGAGCGCATATAATCGGCTTGAGGACGAGCTTTTTTGTAAAGCGAAGGAACTGTTTCGATATTATGATTAAAGACATCGGGTTTGGCATTAATAACAGTATCGATGGAGTCTTTATTTCCTTTAAAATCCGGTGTAAGGACTTCAATTTTTATATTGTTGTCAATAAGCCTTATTTGCCTGATTACTTCAGCGAAGTGAGAAGCACCGCCATCAGGCAGGTCATCTCTTGTTACAGAGGTTATAACGGCATATTTAAGTCCCAGTTCTTTAACTGCCTTAGCTATTTTAAGCGGTTCCTCGGTATCAAGTGGAGGTATATTCCCGCTTTCTATGTTGCAAAATCGGCAGTTTCTTGTGCATTTGTTTCCCATTATCAGAAAAGTTGCCGTGTTTTTTGAATAACATTCGCATTTATTCGGGCATCTTGCCGAGTCGCAAACGGTGTTTAAATTATAGTTTTTTAGTAACTGCCTTACAAGTTTTGTTTTTTCGCTGTCAACTATTCCTCGTTTTAAATACTCGGGCAGTCTTTGTCTTTGATTTTCCATATAAAAATTATAAAACAAATAATATCATTTTGCAGTCAAAAGGGCTTGATGGTTTTCATCAAAAATAAATTCAATAAAATCTTCATCATTGGGAAATTCAAATGTTTTTATCGGCTGTTTGATGAACTCTTTAGCGTTAGCTTTATTTATCATATTTAAACTGAATGCGGAAAGTATAATCAACATTGAAAGCATTATAAATAATAGAATTCCCGCTTTTTTGTACATGGCTTCATAGGGGTCATTATAATCTTTTTTGAGCTGTTTAATGATTTTTTTTGAAAAGTTAATATTGGTATTATTTTTTAAACGATTAACCGCTTCTTTAATATTGTTTCTGAGTCCGTATGCGTTAGCGAGTTCGGTTCTTGCCGTTTTTGAATTGACCAGATATTTTCTGAACTTTATGCTGTCATCATAGCATAGTTCGTCATCAATATACGGCGAAATATTATTGTAAAAATTTTCGTATTCTCGTATATTAAAAGTGTTGTTTGATTCTATGCGATTAAATTCATCCTTAAGTTTTTCGTATTCAAAGTGAAGATTTTTAATAACGGATTTCATTTCCAAATATTTTTTATAGCAATCCGAGCATTTGAATAAATGAGTTTCGACAAAAAATCTTTCTTCATCATCTAATTTATCTTCTATATAAAGCGAAAGCACTGATAAAACTTTTTTACATTCGGAATTTTTCACAATAATCTCCTTTAATTTAAATATGGTTTAAGACATTCTTGAAGTTTATTTCTTGCTCTTGCTATTCTTGATTTAACCGTTCCGACATTAGTTTTTGTAATATCGGCAATTTCTTCGTAAGTAAGTCCTTGAAGTTCACGAAGAATTATAACGATTCTGAAATGTTCGGGGAGTTTGCAAATCATATCTCTTATTATTTCAGTTAACTCTTTACCTGCTATTGATTCATCGGGTTTAAGTTTTTTATCGCATATATTTAAAATGGCGTTGTCATTATCATCATCATTATTCCAAAATGAATCAATGGATACGGCATCGGGATATCTTTGTTTCTTTCTGAGTTCGTCATAAAACAGGTTGGTAATAATTTGTCCGAGCCATGATTTAAACAGCTTCGGATTTCTCAGATTCTTTATATTCTTTGACATTCTAAATAGTGCTTCTTGTGTAAGGTCTGATATTGTTTCATCAGATGCCCCAAGATAACAAAATGATGCATATATATTTTTTTGTTCTCGTTTAATCAGTTCTTCTATCGCATCATAGTCATTATCTTGAGAATGTAAAATCAAATCCTGTAAAGGCATGTTTTTATACGTCTTTTTTTGTAAGCCGGTCAAATAAATAACC
>CANQLK010000083.1 GCA_947624665.1 Candidatus Gastranaerophilales bacterium | reverse complement strand
CTTTAGTATATTTTTCTTTATAGTTATTAAATTCTTGATGGTTATTCGGATAGACCTCACACTTTTTTAAAGATTCTTCTAATAAATCTGTGCAGACTGTTGATTTTGATTTGAATTTGTTATATTCCAAATCAATTAAATAAAATAAGGCAATTCCGGCATATTCATTCTTTGGAAAGTATAAATAGGCTTTTTCATATTGATGAAATAAAGAATTTCTTAATTTATATGCTAATTTTGATTCATGTAACTTTTTATTGTCCAGTGTATTTAACAGACTATATGTAAGAATCATACGAGTATTTTTAAAAGTTGCTATTGGATATTTTAAATCAAATTTGAGTGTAGTAGTAAAACATATACAAAATGTCATAATAATGAGAAAAATACAGACGATCCTTTTAACTATCAATAAAAACAAAACGAATAAGTATAAATCATAATTTTTATTTTTATACTTATTACGAATTTCCTTTTTTGTATCTACACATAAGAGTTCACTTAATAAGGGTATTACAATCACCCAAATAACATATGGTATCAAAATAATACCTTTTAATATTTCAAATATTATATTATTTCTTAGCTTGTGGTTATTTTTTAAATACAACTTCTCTTTATCATCACTCATAAAAACACCTAAATTTGTATACAAAGTAATTATACCATTTTTACCCCCCCCCCGGTGCAAATTTATTTTGGTTAATAATTTTATTTCTTTTTGTTTTTTTCAAAATTTACAACTTGGCACATAAATACCTCGCCCGGTCTGTTTATAATTTGACTTGGTGAGCTTGATTTATCTGTATAAATAAATATTTCTTTATATATTTTTTTGTTGTATTACAGCATAAGAAAAATAAATCAAAGAAAAGCACAATAAAACAAGTAATATTAATTTTAAAATCATTGTAACCCCTTTATTTTATCTTTAATACAATTATTACAATTTATTATTACACTTATAAATAATAAATTTAAAATAAAACCTATTACAAATAAACTTATTTTCAATACATTTAAATCAGTAAATAATAAACCAATACAACCTCCATATACAATAACAACAATATTAAAATAAATTTGTCGTATTGATATTAAGCTATTAACTTCCAGTTCTATTTGTTTTATTTTATTTTCCATATTAATATTTTAGCACATATTATTAGAAATAGTTATTTTTTATAAGACTATTTTAAAACTTCCTGATTAATTAATTGAAGTTTATTTTTTCGTGTCAGGTGTTTTATTCTGTATTCTTCTTTTTGGGCTTGCGATTTTGTCTCAAATTCTTTTGTGTATAAAAGTTTTAACGGCTTATTGGCTCGGGTAAATTTTGCACCCTTTCCGCTTATGTGCTGTTTATATCTTTTTTCTACGTCATCGGTATAACCGCAGTATAATTTATCGGTTACCGTTAAAATAATATATACGTAATATTTTTTATGCTTTTCTTTCATTTTGAATAATATCGTTCAATACGGATAAAATATTTTCATAATTCACTTCTGTGACAAGGTTTTTCCTGAACTCCCCTCCGCCTCTTACATTTTTTATATAGCAGGGATAAAATTTTCTGAAAAATTTAATGCCTGTTTCTTCACCTCTAAAGTTTATTTCCGCATTTAAATGCTCTTTAAGCATAGAAATTTTTTCTTCTAAGGGTGGTTCAGGCAGTAATACATTTTCATTAATATATTTTTCAATTCTTTTGATAAGAGATAAATCGCCCATGGTAGCTCTACCTATGGCAATTCCGTCTGCTTTTGTAATTTCTAAACACTGTTTTGCGCTTTCAGGACTTATTATATCGCCGTTAGCTATATAAGGAATATCTATTTGCCCGTTTAAGAGGGATAATTGTTTCCAGTCGGCTTCTCCCGAGTATAATTGCGAGCGGGTTCTTGCATGTATTGTTACGGCACTTGCTCCTGCCTCTTGCATTAATTGTGCAAATTCTATAAAATTCTTTGAATCCTGTCCCCAACCCAAGCGAAATTTACATGTGACGGGCAGTTTTACCGCTTCTTTTACTGCAATTACTATATCTCTTGCCAGTTGTGGATTTCTCATTAATGAACATCCGTCATTCCCTTTTACTATCTTATTTATCGGACATCCCATATTTATATCTATAATAT
Organism: Candidatus Gastranaerophilales bacterium; assembly: GCA_947624665.1. Taxonomy (GTDB): domain Bacteria; phylum Cyanobacteriota; class Vampirovibrionia; order Gastranaerophilales; family Gastranaerophilaceae; genus Avigastranaerophilus. Next base: position 5,218 of record CANQLK010000083.1, on the reverse strand, counting down.
CAGCTTTATTTTCAAGTATCTTCGCTGATTTCGCCATTAATTCGGGTTTATGTCCTTCAATTTGAAAAGAACAGGGAGATTCTTTCATATCCGTATAGCTGATATTCCCGTCAGGTTTTTGTACGAGTGCCTCCGAACTCAGCATTTCCGTTGTTAACAGGCATGTATCAGAGTATTTCCTTATTAATTTTCTGAATACAAAATCAGTAATCCCCGCCAATGGTGCAAGTGTTACTCTGCTTTTTAATTCTACATTTCCTATTTTAAGATATGCTTTTTCTTTTTCTGCTTCCATTTATTTTTATTTTATTTCGTTTATTCTTGTTTGAGCGTATGTTTTATAATCGTTATCTTCTTTAGTTAAATTAATATATTTTTTATAGTTTTCTTTAGCGGAGCCGTAATTTTCCAAAGCATCATAGTCAACTGCTATTGAATAATATGCAATAGTCATATCGGGCGAATATTTTATTGCGGATTTATAGTCATCTATGGCTTTTTTGTAATCTTTTACGGCGTCATAGCAAAGAGCTCTGTAATAATAAACACTTCCGTTATCGGTTTCTGATTTTAATACCGTGCCAAATGCCGATATTGCTTCATTGAATTTATTTGCTTCATATAATTTCACGCCTTCATTCAATATGACTTCATTGCGCTTTGAATTAATATATTTAGCGAGTTCTTTTGCCTGAGTTGACGAAGGATTTTTTGTTAATGCTGCCGTTATATATTGATTTGCATTTTCAAAATCCTCTTGGGCAGAGTATAAAGAAGCAATATAATACGGGATTTCGGCATTATTCTTATCCAATTCCATAGCTTTTTTATAATAAGTAATTGCATTGGTATTATCTGCCATTGACTGATATGAAGCGGCAATTCCGAGCAGTGATTCTGCAGTTGGCGGATTAATTTTCATATATTCTGCTATTGCTGTTTTATAATCTCCGCTTTGGAAGGAATTTGAAGCTGTATTATAGTTATTCGCTTCATAATCTTTTGCTACTATATCATATTGTTTCTTTACAAGCGCATTTTCTGGGAATTTATCCATAGCTCCTTTTATTGTTGAATATGCTTGATTGTAATTTTTCTTTTGTCTGTATGCCTGAGAAAGATTAATGTATGCGTCTGTTTTTGTATCATCCAATTTAATTGTTTGATTGTAATAAGTAATAGCATCATCTATTTTGCCTGATTTATGCAGTTCATAAGCAAATTCATAATAAGCATCGGCATTCATCGGACTGTTTTGAACATTCTTATATAAGAAAGCCAATACTTCTTCTGCGGGCATTGTGTTCTTTAAAAGTTCAAACAGTTCTGCTTTTACGGCTGTATTTTTCGGCTCTAAGCTTAATACTGTTTTATATACGCTGACTGCTTCTTCATTCCGCTTAAGTTCTTTCAAACATTCCGCTTTGTATGTTAAAACATTTATATTCTGTGGCTGCATTTTTAGTATTGAATTATAGGTATTTAAAGCCATATCATATTTTTTTTGTTCCTGATAAAGAGTTCCTATATTTATTTTTGTATTTATATTTGAAGGGTTTATTGCTTCTGCCTTTTGATATTCCGCCATAGCTTCCGCATACCTTTTTTCTTTTTGATAAACTACGCCTAAATTAGCATGGGCTTCCGCATCTTTTGGCGCTTCATCCACTTTCTTCTGCCATATTTTTTCAAGTGAATATAAAATATCTTCTTTTTCCGATGAAGAACTTAAAGCATAACTGTATTCCTTTAATGCGGAATTATAATCATTTAATTCTTCGTAAGTTCTTGCAAGCTTAAGGTGTACATCAGTGTTAGAAGTGTCAACAGCTAAAGCATTTCTGTAAAATTGAACGGATTTATCGGGGCGATTTAAAATTTTGTAGATATCACCTAAAGCAATATTAGCTTCTGATTTATATTTTATATCATCTGCCAGTTTATAGTAATCATAACCTGCGGCGGCAAATTCTCCTTTTGTTCTTGAAGCTTTTGCCGTTTTGGCTCTTCCGCTTAGCGAAATATCCGCTTTTGAAGATGATTCCATTGTGTTTAATATTTTTTCCATTTGTGCTACGGATTGCGGAGAAATTGCATTTATGTCATCAGGTTTGTAATATTTTGAATAAAATATGGCGGATTTTATATCTGATATTGCGTTATTTACCGCTTTAACGGTATTATTATAGTATTCGGCTCTAAGATTATATGCGTTTGATAATCCTACAAGAGCCGAAGCGTCCTTTGGATTTACTCTTATGGCTTTCTTGAACTCGTTTATGGCACTTGTATATTGCGAAGTTTCAAGGTATTTAAGCCCTTGAACATAGTTTGGATTTTCTTCATAATTATCATCATAAACAGTTTGCGCATGTACAGCAGTGTTTATTATTAAACTAAATGCAATTAACCATATTATTTTTTTCATTTTTATCATCTCCCGTGATTAATTTTATAACATATTTTTGAATATTCATATAGTTCAGTATGATAAGTTTTGTCATTTATAAATTAATGATATAATTTTTTCATATCAGGGAGGGATATTAATGAAAAAATTGCTTATTGTCATTACTGCTTTTTTCTTTGGTTCAAATTTTGTCCAAGCACAAGATGAATTGCTTCTACGGTCTGAATTTGAGCAGGCTTATAAATTATATGCTTCAAATTTAAGTGAAAGTGCATCTCCCGAAAATTATCTTAATATGTGTAAAATTACTTATATTTTAAATGATAAAACAAAGGCTAAAAATTATTGTAAATCCTCATTAAATCAGATAGAAAAAGAAAAATATCCCGATTACGAACTAAAATCCGAAATACTTGCTATGCTCGGTAATATTTATTTATCAGCATATCATAACAATGAAATAACTTTAGATTATTACAATCAGGCAAAAGAGTATAAAGAAAAGAATCTTGAAAATACAAATAAGTTCGATTTGGCATATCTGTATTTGAACATTGCAAATGCTTATACAATTGATTTAAATAGTTCTTTAGCGGATGAATACAGAGAAAAAGCGTTAAAAATTGCTGATGAGCAATCAGGTAAAGAATTTAACAATATTAAATCAAAGGTATATTTTGACAAAGCATTGATAGAAAAAAACAAAAAGAATTATAAGAAATTTAAAGAATATATGGATAAATCACTTGATTATGCATTAAATGCGGGTGAATATAAAAACAGTTATCTTTGCTATCTGATTTATACAAATATTGCACAATATTATGAAAAAACAGAAAAAAACAGTAAAAAAGCAATGGAGAACAGAAAAAAATCCGTAGCTGAAACATCAAAGTTCCCTGACAAGAATTTGTTGTCAAGAGATGATGACGAATCCGAAAATCAATCGATAGAAGATATACTGGAACTTATAAAGGCATATCCGTATGATGTAGACCTTAATATAATGGCAGGGGCATATTATACGGTAAATGAACGTGAAAAATCGGAAAAATATTTTGAAAATGCGATAAATGTCAACCCTTCAAATCCTTATGTATATGCTGCGATAGCTGATGCGTATGCGCAAACATATAAGGAAATGTTAAATCAAAAAGAAATAAAAAATATTGCTATTCGCTATATACGAAAAGCGGAAGAATATGCGTATTATGAACCAGATATATATTTAACGCTGGGATTGGCATATATATGTTTAAATGACATGTATTCCGCAAATAAAAACTTTAAGAAATACATAGAATATTCGGAAAATAAGCATGAAGCAAATTGTGAAATAGCTTCAGCCATTTGGTACAATGACTATAATCATAAATATAACGGATATGTAATATATTATTTGGAAAACGCAAAAAAGATAAGAGATTTAACCCCTGTATATAAGTTACTGCTTGTAACTGCATATAAACAAAAAGGGAAACAGAAAGAAGCAGACAATACTGCAACGGAATTGTTACAATATGAGAGGGATGAGGAAAACTGATTTGGAAAAAAATCTGTCCATGATACAATAATATATATGCAGTTTTTAGTAAAAGGGGAGAAATAAATGAGTCCGGAAAGTGCCTTAAAGGTAGATACAAAAAAACTCGATGAAATTATTCAAAGTTATGGCGGTGAAAAGTCATATTTAATAGCAATGCTTCAAAAAGTACAGGAACATTATAAATATTTACCTGAAGAAGCAATGATATACATAGGTTCAAAAGTTGAAGGAATATCGCCTGCAACGGTTTTTGGAGTTGCAACGTTTTATGCGCAATTTTCACTGGAGCCGAAAGGTAAATATGAAATAAAAGTATGCGATGGTACTGCGTGCCACGTTAGGGGTTCCATGCCTGTATTAGAAGCCGTAAAAAAGAAAATAAAGTTGCAAAACGGTAAAATGACAACAGAAAACGGAATGTTTTCTCTTGAAACAGTAAGTTGCCTTGGTGCATGCAGCTTAGCGCCTGCGATGGTTATAAACGGGAAAATATATCCTAAAATGACCTCTGATGCGGCAGGAATTGTTATTGACACATTATTGAAAGAGAACGTGTAATATGGAAAAAATGAAATTAGCTGTTGATATTAAACAAGAGCAGGCAAAAGCTCAAGAAATGATAAATAAACAAGGCAGAAGAATTCTTGTTTGTGCTTCAACCGGTTGTCTTGCAAACGGAGCGCTTGAATTAATAGAAAAGTTTAAAGAGCTTGGGGCTAATGCTGATGTTCTTACAAAAGAAGATAAAATGAGCGTTATTCCTACAGGCTGTATAGGCTTCTGTGAACAGGGTTGTTTGGTTGTTATTCCCGACAGAAAGCTTACTTACGTTCACGTTAAAAAAGAAGATGTTGAAGAAATATATAATTCATTGAAAAATAACACAATTGTTGAAAGATTGCTGTATGTTGATCCTGCATTGAATAAAAAAATAGTAAATAACGAAGAAATGAATTTCTATGCAAAACAGACAAGAACGGCAATGAAGAATTGCGGAATTATAAATCCCGAAAGTATAGATGAAGCAATAGCAGCAGGTGCGTACAGTGCATTATCAAAAGTTTTGGAATTGAATAATCAGGAATATGTATTAAAAGAAATTGAAGATTCAGGACTTAGAGGAAGAGGCGGCGGCGGTTTTGCTACTGGCAAAAAATGGAGAAGTGTTAACAGGTACCAAGGTGGCAAATCTTATGTAATCTGTAACGGAGATGAAGGTGATCCGGGTGCTTTTATGGATAGAAGCGTTATGGAAGATGACC
>CANQLK010000082.1 GCA_947624665.1 Candidatus Gastranaerophilales bacterium | reverse complement strand
ATGAAAATTCAAGCTGTCTTATTGATGTGGATGTAAACGGTTTTAGAGAACCCAACGAATATTATAATCCCGAAAAATCTCGTGACAGAATTACATTCGTAGTGGATGGAGTAAATAATAAAATAATTCCGCCAAATAAATATGAGGATGCAATATATGACAGAAGATAATATAAATGAAAATGAAATAAATTCAATTCCGACGGAAGAAGAAGTCTGCAATTATAGAAAAAAACTTATGACTTTTTTAATGGGCATTTTAAGTTTTTTAATCTTATCTGCTATTGTTATTATTATGACTGTTCCAACAATGAATCATAAGCCTGCAATATACCTTTATAGCGAAAAACCTACGCAAGTCAGCATAAAACTTGATAAAACAATTAAGTATGATATTACAATCCCAAAATATAAAAACGGCTGGAGGGTTCAAACAGAACAAAACGGCATAATTAAAGACTTACAGCCTAAATATACAAAATGTTCAAAACTGCCTGATACCTTTGGCTTTGAATATGCAAAAGAGTCTTGCGAAATCAATCAATACCCTTATATATACTGGGACGGAATGCAGTTAACTAAACCCATACCAAAGAAAGATTACGGTTTTATAGTAAAAAAAGAAGATATAGAAACATTTTTAACCGCAAAGGCTGATGAACTCAAATTTAATGAAGCGGAGAAAAAAGAGTTTGTCCGCTATTGGAATAAGACGGCACTTGATAAAAATTGGAAGAAATATAAGATATATTTCCTTCAAAATGAAGAGGTGCAAAATCTTTATCCATTATATGTTGAACCAACGCCTGAGAGCATAAACAGAGTTCAAATAATAATATCAAAAGCAAAAAGACAGGATAAGCCATATCCTCAAACACTAAAACCGATTGAACGCAAAGGCTTTACACTTGTTGAATGGGGCGGTAGTATAATAAAATCGTTATTATAACTAAAATATAAGTTAATCCGACTATTATTATGAAAAAAGTTTTAGATGAAATAAGAAGGTTTAAAGTAAAAGTCCGAGAAATATAAAAGCAAAAATTGCTAAAATAAGAAAAGGGAAAAAATATAAAATATGAAATATAGTAATTTATTTAAGTTCCAACCGATAAAAACAATGTTATTTATTTTTATAGTATTATCAATATGCCATATTATATATGCTACATTGGTATATAGAGGACTTATTGTAGACGGAATATTATACTTTCCCGAAATGTTAAATAAGTTTTCGGAACAAGGTTACGGTTTTGCTCCCGTAATACACAGAACAAGGATTTTTATAAATATTATAAATCAAATACCCGTAAACATTGCATACTGGCTTGGTATAAAATCAAAATTAGTGCTTGCGGCTATATTTTCTTTGCCATTATTTCTGTTTCCTTTTTTGGCTACAATGTATAATTTTATTTTGGCAAAAAGAACAAAAAGATATGATATTGTTCTCATAAGCTTAATTTTATACAACCTTTTAATTTTACCGGCAATTATGTATTCGGTTGTTGAGGTGTATCTTGGGTCATCACTATTAATAATTTTAATTCATTATTTTTTAGCTGACATAAAATATACAAAAAAAGACATTCTGATAATTGTATTTTTATCTTTTATTATATATTCTTCAACCGAATTATCAGTTTTTGTATGTATATTATTAATCTTCTTTTATCATTTTTTCTCTTTTTCAAAACAAACGAAAAAAGAAAAAATTGTAAGAGTATTCATTTTGATGCAATTCATATTTAGCAGCCTGTTTATTTTATACATGAACATTTTTATATTGCCTGATATAAATAATGAATCAATTTCTTTCTTTAATGAACTTACAGATGAACGAAGCAATCTTTTTCTCTATTTATTAAACGAAGCATATATAGTAGAAATTTGTTCGGCAATATTAATTATTGCTTCGCTGATATTCTTTTATAAACGGAAATTTAATAAGTTTCAGATAATTTCATTTATAATGGTATATGCCATTTTGTTAATATATATGCTTGTAAACATAAATCAATTTTTTTATAAATTTCATTTCATTTCATACAGAGTATTTATATTTATAATATTTCCATTTTTAATATTTTTATTATTTTTATTATCTATAAAAAAATTTTATATCAATAAAAAAATATTATTCAATATTATAGTTATTACATTACTTGCAGGAATAACAAATACTTTTATTCAATTAATATATTCTCAACAAGTTCTAAATCTTCAAATAAAATATATGAATTGTGTAAATTCAACGAATAAAAAATTCTTAGACCCCGAAAAAGATTTATATGAATTTTATTTCGATTTTGATAATATTTATTTTTCTGTTTTGTCGCCAACAGCGTACCAGATAATATTTTCAAAAGAATACAAACAAAAAAAACTTGCATTACCGCTAGAAAATAATTTAATGTTTAGTTGTTTAGAATTTAATTATAATAAAAAGGTTTTTTATATATATCATACCCAATTAGCTATTAAAAATGAATTTTGGGATTTAACAGACATAGGTAAAGAATATACGGAAAATAAAACTTTATCAAATAAATATAAAAAAGAATATTCATATGTTGATGTAATATGTCAGCCCAAGTTAAAAGTATTTTTTACAAACTTCATTCTACGGAAGAAACCATTGTAATATGTATCAACGCTGGAATAACATAATATAAATAGCTACGAGGCTCTTACCGCTTTGTTCCACTTCGTATACATCTTAAAGTCAGAGTTTGACTATGTAAACCTTTATCTTGTTGGGTTGCTTCGTTAGTCCGACTTACAGACTGTGTTATAATAATTTCAAGTAAATCTTATTTGTTTTATATCAATTCAACACAATATGTAAGTAAAAGGATAAAATCTATGAAGTTTATATTAACGGGAATATTTATTTTACTTTTTTCGTTGGTTACAGTAGCAATATGCAAAATCAATGAATTAAAAAATATTCAATATAATCAACCTGAATTTGCTGATAAAAAAATATTAACGGTTTATTATTCACATAATGGTAATACAAAAAACGTTGCGCAAAATATTAACTATATCGTTGGCGGGGATATAAAAGAAATTGAATTGGTTGAAAATTACCCGAATAATATTTTTACAATGTCTTTACTAATAAGAAAGCAAATAAAAGATGGCTATTTACCACAGATAAAAGATATTGATATTTCAAATTATGATATTATTTTCGTTGGTTCTCCCATTTGGAATTTTTCAATGTCATTACCAATGAAAGCATTTTTAAAAAATAATAACTTTGAAAATAAAACCTTAATTCCGTTTTTTACGTACTCGGGAGTAGCGAAAAAAAGAAAAATAGTTGAAGAAATTGAAGAATTAACAAATTTAAAGGATATAAAAAAGCCTTTATTTATGTTTGAAAATGGAATTTGTTTGGTAAAACAACAAATTATAAACCGGATAAATAACATATAAGATATATAAGCTGACTTCCGACTTCGTATATAAACTTGAATTATTTTATTTAAAATCCAAAATGTTTGCTAATGTTTATTGTGTACCTGAGTTTTGTTATATTTCTCTAACCCGATTTACGTACTATATCAAAATAAATTAATTAATGTAAATTTTTTTTATAATTATTAAATTTTCTCAAAAAAAATTTTTTTATATAAACAAGACGGAGAGGATTAAATATGGGGATAAATGTTTCACAAAAAACGATTAATAAAAATATTAAAGCTGCTAAAAAGTCGATGACAACGTCTGAAAAAAAAGACTGGAAGGAAGGATTAAAGTATGCAGATTTGAATGGCGACGGAAAAACAACCGGCATAGAAATGTATAAAGATTGGTCTAATTCTTGTGCAAGCGTATTTAAAGGCAATGAAGCATTTTTAAAAAGAGGTGAAGAAATTGCTATCGCCCAAGGCGAATTATATTCAAGATATGCCGGAAAAGACGGAAAACTAAACGCTTATGAATATAAAGCAGCATTACAATCTGATGAAATGGGTGCACTCATTGATGAATATTGGGAAATGAAAGATATAATGGAGGCACAAAAAAAAGATGAAAATGTTTCACAAAAAACGATTAATAAAAATATTAAAGCTGCTAAAAAGTCTATGACAAAGTCTGAAAAAAAAGAGTGTAAGCAGGGGTTAAAATATGCAGATGTTAATGGCGACGGAAAAACAACCGGCGTAGAAATGTATATAAATTGGTCTGATACCTGTGCAAGCATATTTAAAGGTAATGAAGCATTTTTAAAAAGAGGTGAAGAAATTGCTATCGCCCAAGGCGAATTATATTCAAGATATGCAGGAAAAGACGGAAAACTAAACGCTTATGAATATGAAGCAGCATTACAATCTGATGAAATGGGTGCACTAATTGATGAATATTGGGAAATGCAAGATGCAATGGAAGCACAAAAATATAATACTGCATCAGGTTTGTCAAGATATGATAATAATCGTGATAATAAAATTACAGTTTTTGAATATATTAAAAATAAGCTGAATTTATTTAAACATATATTTAAAAATGAAAAACCCGAATTACAACAAGATGCACTTAATATTGTTCTCAAACAATCTGATATAATACTTAAATATGCAGGAGATGACGGAATACTTAGCGAAGAAGAATACACACAGGCTCTAAGAAGTGAATCTTACGGAGCTTCTATGGAAGAGTATCTTGAAATTAAACAACAATTAAAATCATATATCAGTTAAAAAAAGCTCCAAACGGAGCTTTTTTTAAAACTTACATAAAGTATCTCTTTTTTATATATTTGTAATTATTTTTAATATGCAATTTAGTATTAGTACGATAAGTTAAAATAAATTTATTTTTTAAAAACTTTTAATTAAAGAAAATAAGTTTATATAAAATATATAAAAATGTATTATAATAAGCTTATATAAATCGGAGGATTATTTCATGTTTGATGATATTAATGACGGATGCTGCAGATTCCCGTTTACCGTAGCTGAAGTCGACTGGGATGGTAATGTTTACGGATGCTGTGCTGCATATTTTTTAGGTTATACTTTCGGTAATATATTTGAGCAGTCATTTGATGAAATCTGGAACGGAGAAAAAGCTCAAAATTTCAGAAAACAATTTTTAGACAGAAACTTTAAATTTTGTGACTTATCAAAATGCCCAAAAGAATTTTGTCATGACGTTAAACCTTCACTGATAGTCGACTACCCCAAAAGAGTTCAATTAAATTATGACTCGATTTGTAATGCAAGATGCATTTACTGCCGTGATCATTATTTCCAAAATGATTGTTCTAAATTTGAAGAAAGATTTGACGATGTTATAATCCCTATGCTTAAAAATGCTGAACTTGTTAATGTTACCGCATCGGGCGAAATTTTTGCAAGTAAATATACTAAAAATCTGGTTAAAAGAATAGGCGAGATTTATCCTAATATTAAATTCTATATTTATACTAACGGTATTGAATGCGACGAAAAACATTTAAAAGATTATGGTTTATGGAACAGAGTAGAATATTTTGTAGTTTCCTTACCGGCAGTTACTAAGAAAACCTATGACAAAATTGTTTTGGACGGAAATTTCCATAAGGTTATCAAGAACGTTAAATTTTTAGGCAAATTGAAAAAACAAAAGAAGATTTCTAATTTAATTATTAACTTTGTTGTTACGGCATATAACTATCAGGAAATAATGCCTATGGTTAAGTTCGCAAAAGACAATAATGCAACGGTAACTTTTGTTAAATTAAATAAATTAGAAAATAATAAACAAGTTTATGATAAAATTGCTATATCAGAGCCTAATCACCCTGAACATCAAAAATTATTGGAAATTTTAAAAAATCCGATATTTAGAACAGAAGAATATATTAATAAATCAAATCTTTTTGATGAAGTAAGTACAACGGAAAATGTGTAAAATTTGTAGTAAACCATTCAAAACAATAGAAATATATAATTCCGGCGACGTATATACCTGTTGCATGGATTATATTAATCATAATAATATCGGTAATATTTTTTCCGAAAACATTTCTCTTGAAGAAATATGGTATTCAAATAAAGCTACCGAATTAAGAAAAAAAATTCTTAATCAGGATTATTCTATGTGTAATTTAGATTTATGCCGCCAAAGAATACTTAAAAAGAACAAAGATAATAAATATAATTTAACTCCGCCGCTGCCACAATATATTACCTTAGCTTATGATTTGGAATGTAATCTGAAATGTATATTCTGTAGAGATGAAAAAATAAAAAACGATGAACAAACTACAAAATTGTATAATGAAAAAATTGATACTCTTTTGGTTCCGTTAATAAAAGAAGCAAAAATAGTTGCTCTGAGTGGCTCCGGTGAAGCATTCTACAGTAAGCATTCAAGATTACTTATTAAAAAACTTACTAAAATTAATCCTAAAATAAAATTTAATATAAATACTAACGGTTTATTGTTTAATAAAGCAAATTGTAAAGCTTTGGGGCTTACAAACAGAATTAATGATGTGTTTCTTTCAATACATGCTTTAGATGAAAAACTATATAATAAAATAATGGTCGGTTCTAATCTTAAGGTTGTGTTGAAAAATCTAAAATGGATGGCGGAAGCACAGAAAAAAAGACAAATTAAAAGGGTAACCGTTAATACTGCAATTTGCGATATCAATTATAAAGAAATACCGAAACTGCTTAACTTGGCAATAAATTTTGGTGTCGGCATTACTTTTTCACAGTATTATGACTGGGGCACAGAATTTGGAAAAGATTATGACAAACGTGCAGTCTGGGTTAAAAATCATCCTGAATATAATAATTTTATTAAAATACTACAAAATAAAGAACTCGATTACCATAGATGTAATATGTCGCCTTTATTTTATGCTTTAAAAAATCAATGTGAAGAAACATGAAAATGTCCGAGTAAAAATTTACGAATGGCGTATTAAAAAGGTTACAAAACGAGCAAGCGAAGAATGAGCTTTGCGACACTAGATTAAATACCGAAAAAAGTACACATATTTTTAATTTGTCACTGCAATTCTTAAGATATTGTTCAAGATTAACAATTTTGTTTTTTTATATTATAAATTATTTTACATCCTTGTTGTCATTATATTTAAAAATGGTCTTTTTATTTAGATAAATCAAATATAATCACTATAAAGTTTTCCTTATTCTTTTTAACAGGATATAATTCAAACATAAATTCCGACATATATACGACACAGATAAAAATTAACCATACAGATAATTACTCCCGATAAAGAATAAATCTTAAGATAATAATATGCAGAAATAATGATATAGTCTTGTTTTTAGGTTTATTTGTGTAACTTAGTGAAAATATACTTGCAGTTTGATTATTTTGAACACTTAGTTTGATATTGCTATGACAAGTTTTTGATGAGGGTGTAGGCG
>CANQLK010000081.1 GCA_947624665.1 Candidatus Gastranaerophilales bacterium | reverse complement strand
ATGCCCGTTTTGTCTTGCGGATGAAGAAATAAAAGCTCAAAATAATGCATACAGACACAATAATAAAGGTTTGAATTACCTTAATGAAAAATATTATTACGGAGCTATAAAAGAATTTCAAATAGCTATTGACTTAAATCCGAAATCTCAAGCCAGCGCAATTTTTTATACCAATTTAGGTAAAACTTATGAAACAATCGGTTATGATAATCTGGCACAAATTAATTTTGAAAAGGCGCTTTCGCTAAACCCTTTGTGTTTTGAATATTATCTTAACCTCGCTCAAAATTACAAAAAACTCGGACTATGTGACGAAAAATTATCCGAATTCAGAAATAAAGAATACTCGCCTTTAAATGATATTATGATTGGACTTTTATATATGCAAAAGGGCGATATTTCAACAGGCATGACCGTGCTAGATGATTTTTGCGGCAAAGAGCCTAATTTATTAATAACAGCAGGAGTTCGAAAATATTTAGACGACATAGCTAAAGAAAAATTATAAGCTTAATAATTTTCTGCCATGAGTATCAGTACCGCCCGTTTTTATCAAATTATATTTTTCCGCAATATTTTTAATGGTTTCTATAGAATTAAATTTTAATAATCTTCTCAGGAATCTGTATAAATAATAAACTTCAATACCTTCTAATCCCATATCCACAAGATTTTTAACGAAGAAATCAAGGTCTTTGCAGAAATAACAGGCAGGATGAGCTAAAACAGCAATTCCGCCCGATTTCCTAATTTTTTCTATCACTTCTTTCGGATTTCTTAAATTAAATAACCTGATAAGATTATATTTGCTTCCGAAATAAGACTTTGCACAAATTGATTTAATTTCGCTGTTATCAATATCAATACCGTATCCTAATATGTGAATTAAATTTCCCATATAAAAACAATCAAATTCAACAGCAGGAATAACAATATTTTCTTTTAAAATATTCGTACACAAATAAGCATCAATAGTATTATGATCTGCGATTGCTATATATTTTTTACCAAGATTTAATGCCTGATTTATTATATTTTCAGGTTTCAGTTTTCCGTCAGAAAAATTAGAATGTATATGCAAATCAACAGATTTTTGATAATCTTTTTCGCAAAACGATAATAATAATTTTTTTATTTCTTCTCTACTCATGATAAACTTAATTTAGAACTATAAGTATATTAATATAAAATCAAAAAAAGAGGAAGCATGGCAAAGAAAAAATTTAAAATTATTGATACCTTCACAATATTTTTCGGAAGCATAAAAACATATTGTTTATACTTGGAGCAATGCACTAAATTTCTTGCTTTTCCTATTTTCGGTCAATTATTTTCTTTGATTATAATTTTTACGCTAACATATTATTTCAGAATCAATTATGAGAATATAAAAAACTCGGCAGCTTTTTTAAATAACGACCAAACTTTATTGATTTTGTTTTTAATTGTTATATTACCGTTTTTATTGATATTCACAAAAGCACTTTATGATTATTTGATAGCATTTTCTTCATTAAATATAATGTTTTATACCGTTTCAAATAAGAAGAGGGTAAAAGATATTGATTTCAAAGCCAATAATAAAGTTATTGAAAGAAGATTGTTTAACTACATAATTTTGATGTTAATAATATCAATAATAATGATAGTACCGCCTATATGCTTTATTGCGCCTATAATATGGATATTTTTGTGTCTGACATTCCAAATATTTGCATTGGAAAATGATTCAAACCCTGCCAAAGCAATAACAAGAAGCTGCGAGCTGGTAAAAGAAAATTTTATATCCACACTGATACTTTTGGCTTTAACAGCAATATTAACATATTGGTTCTTGCCTTCCGTAATAATATGGGCATTGGAAAAAATATCATTAATGAATCTTTTTATTTCGGGTATTGAAAATATTGCAATTCTGCTTCCTTTGGACGTTATAAATACATATTTATCTATGGTAAATACCTCGATAGACCCTGTTACAATAGCAAAAAGCACAGCAGAAATGACCGTATATTCAATAATCGTTGGATTTACGCTTCCTTTTAGATGCTGCTGTTTTACTGAATTTTATCGTATTCTCGATTGCGAAAAAATTAAAGGTTTTTCAAAACAATCCGATGAAATAATTAGCAGGGCAACAGGTAAGAAGAGGAAAAATTAATCAGATTTAATGTTTAAATGTAAAAACTGTAATTCCGTTGATAAATTTGAATTGATGTTTCATCCTTCATATAAAGGCTCTAAAACATTTAATATTTGTTATACAAAATTAAACGATATAAAAATTACCGTTGACGGATACACATTTATCCCCGATTTATCATTTATGAATCAATATGCAGTATGCAAATATTGCGGAAGAATAAATTGTTGGGATTATAAATAATTATAGTTGCATTTGCAACGCAATTTAATCTGGTGTCGCAACATTACGCTTGCTGTCTTGAAATTGCTTTGTGCTCGGTCTTGTCGCTCCTTCGGCTTATCGTAAAAATTTACTCGGACATTTTTTTATTTATCAGCAAATTATGATATAATATAAACAATTTGCAATAAGTTAAACTTTATGGAGAATATATGACAGAAGAACCTGAAAAAAAGAAAGGCGATTACTCTTTAATAGTTAATATAAGCTTTGTATTATTGTTATCAGCGGCAGTTTTATTTATATATGCGATATTTGGATTTGACAATATAAAAGGCGATGCGGAAAAAGCAATAAAAGAAAAATCAGAACAGGAAATACAGCTTCCTAAGGAAGACAGCGCCCCCGGATTAGGTGTTTTGCCGCCTTATAATAAATATAAATATGTTATAAATTTTGACATTAACGTAAAAGATAAAGTAACGGATTTGGTTATTAAGTTTCCGATTTCAACCGACGAAAAGGAAAGGCAGTATATAACTGATACTTCAATATCACCGAAACCGACAAAGATTTATAATAACGGTGTGAGTACTTATGCGGAATATTATTATCCTCAAGCCGTAAATCAAAATATAAGAATTTCCGTTTCAGGAACCGCACGTGTAAGAAATTACAGTATCGGAACAGCAAAAATTATAGAAAGAAACATATCGCCCGAAAAAGATTTATCACGCTATTTAGCACCCGAACCATATATTGAATCAGAAGATGATTATATAAAATCAATAGCAAATAAAATTGAAGGTTCAACACAAGAAGAAATAGTAAAAAATATCTATAAATATGAACAAAACAGAATACATTACATTATGGTACCGACATTATACGGTGCAAAAAAAGCTTTAAAAACCAGAAACGGTAAATGCAGCGAATTTTCGGCAGCTATGGTGGCATTATGCAGAGCAAAAAATATTCCGGCAAGAGTTGTTATGGGATATTTTGCCAGAAAAGATAATCAACAGCACGATTGGGTTGAAGTCTACTATGATAAATACGGATGGGTTATGTATGACCCGACTGCAAAACCTACCGTTATAAAACACACGGATGCTAAAGGAAATGTCATAAAACGTGAAACAAGTTACGATGTAAATTATGATGTCAATTATATTGCAACGGGCAGAAACTCGTTTAAATCACTTGAAGTAGTTTACAATTTACAGCCGGGCGGCAGAAACGAAGTTCCGATTATTAAAAGAAATATATTTATAGAACCTGTTGAAGAATAAAAAAAATATCCTGATAAATTTATCAGGATATTTTTTATTATACTTTTTCTTCAATTTTTTCAGGTATATCGGTTGATTTTTGTAATTTTAAAGCGACAATTTTTCTGTTGCTTTTATAGCCGTATATAAAGTAAATGACAAGACCTAAAACAATCCACAGCGGGAAAAGCATAGCGGAAGTTTTAACTTCTTTTAACGCAACGAACATTAATCCCGAGCAGAATACAATACCGATAATCGGGAACCACGGACAGCAGGGAACTTTAAACGGTCTTGGTCTATCAGGTTCCGTTTTTCTTAATATAAGAATACCGATACAAACGATTACAAACGATGTAAAAGTACCAAATATTGCCAGTTCAGCTGCTACCTGCATATTTATAAACAATGAACCGATTAAGATTAAAACTGTTGACAAAATCGTTATAACCCACGGAGTATTGAATTTAGGATGAACTTTTTTCATCATCGGAGGGAGGAAGCCGTCACGTGCCATAGCAAACAATATTCTTGTTGTACCGTATTGAAGTACTAAAAGAACGGATGTCAGACCTGCCAAGGCACCTATTGAGATAGCACCTGCGAACCAATTTTGACCTACGAAGTTCATAGCATGAGCTATAGGAGCTTTCAAATCGATTGAACCCATTGGCATCATGCCTGTTAAAACGATGGTAACAAGTCCGTATATAATAGAGCAGATGACCAAAGAGCCTATTAGACCTATCGGGAGATTTTTCTGCGGGTCTTTAGTTTCTTCAGCTGCGGTTGAAATAGCATCAAATCCGATATAAGCATAGAAAATGGCAAAGGCGCCCATTAAAATACCGTTAATACCGTTTGGTGCGAACGGAGTCCAGTTTTCGGGACGAACATAGAAAGCACCGACGGCTATAAATAATGATATAACGGCGACTTTAACGAAAACCATTAATTTTGCGAAGTTAGCGGACTCTTGAATACCTTTTAAAAGGATTAAAGCAATAATAGTAATAATTACCATGGCAGGTAAATTAAAGCAAACGGGAATTCCTAAGATGTGAGGAATATTTCCTCCTGCTTCCACGGCGGAAGAATAATCATTTACAATCCAAATAGGCGGGTTTTTGATACATTCGGGCAAGAAAGGAAACCCTTGAAAGAGTTTTATTAAATATCCCGTCCAACTGGAAGCTACAGCGATTGTACCTATAGCATATTCAAGCATTAAAACCCAGCCCATCATCCAGGCAGGCAACTCGCCCATTGTCGCAAATGTATATATGTATGCACTTCCCGATACGGGTATCATAGAAGCGAATTCCGTATAGCATAAAGCGGGGAATATGCAAGCAACGGTTACAAGAGCTATAGATATAACAAGAGCAGGGCCTGCGCCAACACGTTCGGTTGTACCGATAACGGCAGAACCAATCATAACGAAAATTCCCGCACCGATAATTGCACTTATACCAAGTATAATAAGGTCAAAAGCACCCAATGTCTTTTTTAGTCCGCCTGCCGCATTGGATTGCTCCAAAAACTCATCCGGATTTTTTTTCCTTATCAGGTTAGAGAAAAATTGTCCCAAAAATTTTTGCATGAGTTTGATTTCCTTTTCTATACTTAAACATTAACCGTTTTATTCTTTAAAAGCGGGAACCCGAGTTCTTTTCTTTGTTCAACATAAAGCTGAGCAACCATAGCCGCCATTCTTCTTACTCTGTTAATATAATTTATTCTTTCATCCCGGCTTATTACCCCTCTTGCATCCAATAAATTAAATGTATGAGAGCATTTTAATACATAATCATAAGCAGGAAGCACTATTTTTGCTTCAACGCAAGATTCAACCTCCGCTTGGAATATATCAAACATTTTAAACAGTCTTTGTGCATTTGAATATTCAAAATTATATTTTGACTGTTCTATTTCGTTTTGAAGGTATATTTCACCGTATTTTAACTCTTTATTCCACATAACATCATATACGGAGTCAACATTTTGCAAATACATAGCGATACGCTCCAAGCCGTATGTGATTTCAAGAGCGACAGGCTTAATTTCAAGACCGCCTACCTGTTGAAAATAAGTAAACTGAGTAATTTCCATGCCGTCAAGCCATACTTCCCAACCGACTCCTGCTGCACCTAATGTTGGTGATTCCCAGTTATCTTCAACAAATCTTACATCATGTTTTGTTAAATCTATACCCATTGCCTCTAAGCTCTTCAAATACAGCTCTTGAGAATTTTTTGGCGACGGTTTTAATATAACCTGATACTGGAAATAATGCCCCAGTCTGTTGGGATTTTCTCCGTATCTGGCATCCGTCGGTCTTCTGCAAGGCTCTACCATTGCCGTATTCCAAGGTTCCGGCCCGAGTGAACGCAAAAATGTTGCAGGATTCATTGTACTTGCACCTTTTTCTATATCATAAGGCTGCTGTATTATACATCCGTAATCACTCCAGTATTTCGATAAATTTAATATTAATTCCTGAAACGTTAAACCCACGATTAATAGTCCTTTTTATATAAGCCTTTTTATTTTATTTCAAACATGATTTTTTTTAAAGAAATTTATTGTATTTAATACACTTCTTGTAAGTTTTTTATATTATATATTATTGGCTTTTTTAAATTATTTTTCTAATTTTTTGTCAAAAATTCCCTATTTTATTGATTTTTTTTAATAAAATATCAATTTATGAAAAAAGAAAATACTAAATATTAAAGAAAATAAAATATTAAGATATGTTAACTATTTGAATTTTCGCAGTATAAATCTTCGGTGTTGTCCTCTTTAATAAATTTAAAGCAATTATCATCAACTTTGCCTTTATATTGTTCTTTTATATATTTTTTGCATAAATAAAAAGGAACCGCTTTACTTGAAGCGGTTCCTTTTTATTTATGATTTATTCTAAAAATTATAATTTAGAAGCAACCATTAAAGTTGTTTCAGCTAATCTTGTAGAATAACCGCATTCGTTATCGTACCAAGAAATAATTTTAACCATATTTCCGCCCATAACTCTTGTCAGTTGTGCGTCAACTGTTGAAGATTGGTGAGTTCCGATATAGTCTGAAGATACTAACGGTTCTTCGCTGTAGCATAATACGTGTCCGTCAGCACCTGCTTTTAATGCTGCATTAACTTCTTCAACGGTTACGTTTCTTTCTACTTCAAATACAACATCTACTAAAGATACATCAGGAGTAGGAACTCTCATAGCGAAACCGTCTAATTTCCCTTTTAATTCAGGAATAACTAATGCAACGGCTTTAGCAGCACCTGTCTTTGTAGGAACAATGTTGAGTGCGCCTGCTCTTGCACGACGAGGATCTTTATGACCTGCATCTAATATTCTTTGGTCGCCTGTATATGAGTGAACTGTTGTCATTAAACCTTTAACAATTCCGAATTTTTCTTTTATAACTTTAGCTACGGGAGCTAAGCAGTTTGTTGTACAAGATGCCATTGATATTACATTGTGTTTAGCAGGATCATACATATTGTCGTTTACGCCAAGAACGATTGTAATATCTTCGTTAGTAGCCGGAGCTGAAATAATAACTTTTTTAGCACCTGCTGCTATATGAGCTTTTGCTTTTTCACCGTCAGTAAAGAAACCTGTTGATTCAACAACAACTTCAACACCTAATGCTTTCCAAGGAAGTTGAGCAGGGTCTTTTTCTGCGAAGAATTTAATTTTCTTGCCGTTTACAATGATACCTTCATCATAAGCTTCAACACTACCTTCAAATCTGCCCATTACCGAGTCATATTTTAATAATCTTGCAGCATCTTCTGCTTTTAAACCCGGG